>DLYC01000257.1:0-249 GCA_003447895.1 Lachnospiraceae bacterium
GCAGCCGCCAAAGCCAAGGCCACAGCAGCCGCCACCGCCGCCATTACCGCCGCCGCTAAAGCCTCCACCGCTGCCAAAGCCCACTAAAAATTGCCGCGCTCCCATGAGTGCGGCAATTTTTTGGCTTCTTCTTTCAGAATTGATTCCGGGAACCGGTTCCCGGACCTTATTTCAGGAATCCGTTTACGATCTGCTCCTCGGCTTCCGCCTCGGTGAGGCCGAGCGTCATGAGCTTGATCAGCTGGTCGC
>DLYC01000257.1:313-2573 GCA_003447895.1 Lachnospiraceae bacterium
CTTGCCGATGGCCGCCTCGTGGATCAGCGCGGAATCCGTGCAGTTGGCTTCGAGCTGCGGGACTGCCAGGATGCGGCCCTCGTCCATGATGATGGAGTCGCACTCGGTGTGGCCGCTGCAGGCCGCGTTTCCGTTGATGCGAAGATCGAGCTTCTGGTAGGATTTGTCGCGCGCGACGGAGCGGGAGACGATGTCCGCGCTGGAGCCGTCGCCGTCGAGGTCGACGAGATAGGTGCTGGCCGCTGTCTGCTCGCCGTGAGTCATAAGGCGCTCCTTGACAACGAGGTTTGCGCCGGCGGCGACCTTGGCGATCGTGCTTCTGTCAGTGGAGTCGACGCCCTTGATCTGGACCATTTCCATCTCCACGTGGCTACCCTCCTCCATGTACACTTCCGTGACGGGATTCAGGATCCTCTTTCCGGTGCCGTCGCCTTCGCCGTAGTGCTTCTCGACGTAGCGGACTTTGGCGTTTTTGCCCACATAGAAGCGGTGGATGCCGTCGTGTTCGGAGTCCATGCCGCCGCAGTTGCTGATTCCGCAGCCGGCGACGATGATGACGTCGCAGTCCTCGCCCACATAGAAGTCATTGTAGACCACATCGTGAAGGCCGCTCTTGGAGAGGACGACCGGGATGTGAACACTTTCGTTCTTAGTGCCGGGCTTAATGTGGATGTCGATGCCGGAGCCGTCCTCCTTGGAGACGATCTCGATGTTGGCGGAATTGGCACGGCCGGCCAGCTGGCCGTCACTTCTTATATTAAAGGCTCCCTCCGGAACAGTGTGGAGGTCAGCTACTTCCATAAGGATTCTCTTCTGGATCTCATCTAATTTCTTGAATTCCATCAGGCGTTTCCTCCTTTCTCAGAGCTGCCGGATGCCGGACGCCCGGCTTCTGCTGCCGCACCGGCCGCACTTGCCTCATCTGCCGCGCCTGCTTTACCGGCTGCACCGGTCTCACCGGCCGCGTCATTGTCTGAAGGTACTGCCGGGATCGACACGGGCTTTCCGCCCATGGGGACGCACGCGCCGACTGCGGAAGTCGTTCCGATCAGGGACGGCAGGATCTCATCGCGGGAACCCTGGCGGTCGATCTTTCCGTCCGCGACGACGATGATCTCGTCCGCGATCTCCAGAATTCTCTCCTGGTGGGAAATGATCAGAATAGAGCTGTCCTTGATGGTATCTCTCATCTGCTCGAAGACCTGGATCAGGTTCTGGAAGCTCCAGAGGTCGATGCCTGCCTCGGGCTCGTCAAATACGGAGAGCTTGGTCCCGCGGGCCAGTACCGTCGCGATCTCAATGCGCTTTAGCTCGCCGCCCGAAAGGCTGGCGTTGACTTCCCGGTTTATGTAGTCTTTGGCGCAGAGGCCGACCCTGGACAGATATTTGCAGGCCTCCGCGACGGACACTCTTTTTCCGGCCGCGAGGCGGAGAAGGTCGAGGACCTGGATGCCCTTGAAGCGCACGGGCTGCTGCATGGCATAGGAAATTCCCATGCGGGCGCGGTCTGTGATGGACTTCTGCGTGATGTCCTCGCCGTCGAGAAGGATCGTTCCCGCGGAGGGCTTTTCAATGCCGGCGATCAGCCTGGCCAGTGTGGATTTTCCGCCTCCGTTGGGACCTGTGACGACAACGAACTTGTTGTCAGGAATCGTAAAAGAGACGTCGCGGATGATGCCGATCTCCTGATGGGCCTCCTGTACGTCAAATCGAATGTTTTTCAGTTCCAGCATTCTATAATCTCCTTCACCGTGAATTGTTGGGTTCAGAACGGCTTGTTCTAATTTGTGAAAAGCGCGGTCCGGCGCGTGATTTAAAGACACTATTTCTAGTATAGTAATCTTTTGGCAAATTGCCAACCGGATTTTTGGACTTTTGGCCGGGGCGCCGGCTTGCACAGGGCAGAACTGCGCAAAATGACGGCTGTACGGGGCAGTAATGAGCAAAATGACGAAAAAAATGGGAAATCATTGTGCGGTACAGGAAAGAATTTTCAAATAAGAGAGAAGAAAATTCAATGTTTTTATGGAAAAAGGAAAAGTATAATGCAACTTGTAACAGGCGCACAGTCGTGCGCTATCAAACTTTCACATTATTCGAGGAGGATGAAAATGTTCAAGAAAGTTATTGCTATCATGACAGCATCCATCATTGCGGCTTCCATGCTGGTAGGCTGCGGTGGAAGCACAGGCGCAAGCTCTTCCGAGCCCGCAGCAGAAGAGCCCGCAGCTGAGGAAGCGGCTCCCGCTGAGGACGCAGC
>DLYC01000257.1:2634-3358 GCA_003447895.1 Lachnospiraceae bacterium
AGGACGCAGCTCCCGCTGACGACGCGGCAGCAGCAGGCGATGCAGCAGCAGACGCAGCAACTGGCGATCTTGCAAGCAAGAAAGTCGGCGTTTGCATCTATCAGTTCTCTGATAACTTCATGACTCTGTTCAGAACAGAGCTCGAGAAGTATCTCATCGAGAAGGGCTTTGCAAAAGAGAACATCACGATCGTTGACGGCGCAAACGATCAGGCTACACAGTCCGGCCAGATCGACAGCTTCATCGCTGACGGCGTTGATGTCCTGATCATCAACCTGGTTAACTCTTCTTCCGCTGCTACAGTTACCGATAAGGTTGTCGCAGCAAACATCCCGCTGGTTTACATCAACCGTGAGCCCGATGCTGATGAGCAGCAGAGATGGGCAGACAACAACTGGAACGTCTGCTACGTTGGCTGTGACGCACGTCAGTCCGGTACATTCCAGGGCGAGATCATCGCCGACCTTGGCCTTGACGCTGTTGACTTCAACAAGAACGGCAAGATCGACTACATCATGATCGAAGGCGACCCCGAGAATATCGATGCAGCTTATCGTACAGAGTACTCCGTAAAGGCTCTGACAGATGCAGGCTTCGAAGTAAACTGCCTGGATGATCAGGTTGGTATGTGGGATCAGGTTAAGGGCGCTGAGCTCGTAGCAAACTCCCTGTCCCAGTACGGCAACGATATTGAAGTAGTATTCTGCAACAACGACGCTATGGC
>DLYC01000284.1:0-1179 GCA_003447895.1 Lachnospiraceae bacterium
CCTGTCCGAAATTCCCGCGCACCTCGCGACATGCGTTCCGATCAGGATTCCCTTCGCCTCCAGCGCGGACTGCGCAACCGCGCCTGCCGCCACCAGCGCCGCCGTGATCCGGCCGCTGAAGTGGCCGCCCCCGCGGTAATCCTCGAAGCCGTGATATTTTCGATAAGCCGTGTAATCCGCGTGCCCGGGGCGCGCCAGGTACCGCGTCGAGGCATAATCCCTGCTCTTTGTGTTCTCGTTGGGGATCACAATGCAGACCGGCGTGCCCGTCGTGTAACCGCCATACACGCCGCTCACGATCCGGAAGCGGTCCGGCTCGACCCTCGCCGTGGAAATCTTTCCCGCCGGCCTGCGGAGGCTGAGCTTGTTCGAAATGTACTCCTCACTCACCGCAATTCCGGGCGCCAGGCCGTCCAGGACCGCGCCGATCTCCGCGCCGTGGCTCTCTCCGAACAGCGTGATGCTGACACTGTTTCCAAAGGTATTTTTCATACTGACCTTTTACTTTCTGAACATAAACATTCTGGCGATGTCAATTCCGATCTTAAACGGAAGAGGCCTGAGCGCCTTATCCGCCTCCCTCAGCTTCTTTCGGATCGGAATGTTCTGCGGACAGTGCTGCTCGCACTTTCCGCACTGCACACACTGCGTCGCGAAAGGCGGCTCCTTGGCGAGTCCGACCGTCTGGGCGAACTGGAAGCGCCCCTCGAATTTGCTCTCCGTGTACATCGTGTTGTAGCAGCGGAAAATGCCGGGGATATCCACGCCTTTGGGACAGGGCATGCAGTACCGGCAGCCCGTGCAGCCCACCTTCTCTTTCTCGCGGATGCACTTTTTCACCGTCTCGAGCGTGGCAAAATCCTCCTTCGTCAGGTGTCCCGCCACCGCCTCCGAGGCGGTCCTGCAGTTCTCCTCCACCATCTCCACGGAATTCATGCCTGACAGAACGACGGTCACTTCCTCCTGGTTGTAGAGCCAGCGGAGTCCCCACTCGGCCGGCGTCCAGCCGCGGCCGCTCTTTTTCATCGCGTCCAGGGCACCCTGAGGGAGCATGTTCACAAGCTTTCCGCCGCGCAGAGGTTCCATGATGATGACCGGAATTCCTTTTGCGGCCGCCGCCCGGAGTCCCTCTACGCCGGCCTGGGCCACCTCATCGAGATAGTTGTACTGGATCTGGCA
>DLYC01000284.1:1256-4071 GCA_003447895.1 Lachnospiraceae bacterium
TTCAGGATCTTCAGGAAATTCTCCGTATTTCCGTGATAGGAAAATCCGATGTTCCGAATGGCACCGGACGATTTTTTGGCAGAGATCCAGTCCAGGATGCCGACTTCCTTGAGCTTGTTCCACATCGCCACATCGGTCAGATGATGCATCAGATAGTAGTCGACGTAATCGGTCCTCAGCCGGGTCAGCTCCTCGTTAAAGTACTTGTCGAGGGCCTCCCTGCTCCTGATCATATACTGCGGGAGCTTGGTCGCGATCTTAATCTTCTCCCGCATATGATTTCGCTCGAAGATCTCCCCGATCGTCGCCTCGCTGTCCCCATAAATATAAGCGGTGTCATAGTAATTGACGCCCGCCCTGTAGGCAGCCAGAATTTCCTTTTCCGCCTTATCAATATCGATCCGGTTTCCCTTTTTCGTAAAGCGCATGCAGCCGTAACCCAGTATCGACAGTTCGTTTCCGTTTTTGTCACGCCTGTATTGCATGTTCCATCCTTTCTGTGCCATGCATTCAGCCAAAATATCTCCGTTCTCCTCGGGCTCACGCCTCCGCGATGCCACCGGTCAACCGATCACCTCTCTCCGCAGCTCACGCCTCTGCGATGCACTCGGCCAAAATATCACCGTTCTCTGCGGCTCACGCCTCCGCGATACACTCGATCTCGCAGAGTGCTCCCTTGGGAAGGTCCTTGACCGCGACGCAGCTTCTCGCCGGCTTGGAGATAAAATACTTTGCGTAAACTTCATTGAAGGCCGCAAAGTCCGCGATCTCCGCAAGGAAGCATGTGGTCTTGATCACTTTGTCCGCGCCTGATCCCGCTGCCTCAAGGAGTGCGATGACATTCCTGCAGCTCTGCTCCGTCTGGGCGGCGATCCCCTCGGGCATCTCGCCGGTCTCGGGATTGATCGGGATCTGCCCGGACGTAAAGACGAGCCCGTTTACCACAAATCCCTGGGAATAGGGGCCGATTGCGCCGGGTGCTTTTTTCGTGCTGATCACTTTCATTTTCTTTGTTCTCCTCTCTTAATGCTTGTGCCGGTCTCCCCGGTTCATATAGGGAGTTCTCTTTCCCTCCCACTGCAGATTCCAATAGTTCGTGCCTTTGAGCGCTTCCACTTCCTGCTCATAGACAGCCCACAAGTCATTCCACGACTGATAGGCCGGGTCGCCTCTGTGGTCCTCGAGACCGCATTCCCCGCGCAGATAATCCGCCAGATATTTCGTCATCTTTCTGGAGCCGGACAGGTTCAGGTGATCCCCCCTGTCATAGGTGTCCTTATTCCAATCGATCTGTATTTTGTCAAGATCGGCGTTTCCGTCGATGAAGTCGATGTGTTCCTCGTCCGCCAGTTTCTGAAACCCGTTGTGCATCCGCATGTTGTAGTTATGCGGAGAAGGGGAACAGTACAGAACAAGCTTGATATCGTTGTCCCTGCAGAGCCTGCAGATCTTCCGAAACCACCGGACCTGCTCCTTTCCGAACGTGTCTGCCCTCGTCTCGCTGAAGTCGTAGAAGCCCTCGTCCCCGATCGGATTGACTTCCTCGTTGATAAAATATCCCTTAAAGAAGGGCGGCATCTCATTGTCCTCGAGCACATTTTTCCACACATAGTGGTATTTGAAAAAAGGGACCCTGAACTTGAAGAACTCCGAGAGCCGGGTCATATAGGGCTCCATGCCCTTTTGATGCTTCGAGATATTGTGCGCCTCCCAGAGGATGACCTTGACATTCTGCGTCTTCATCGCCTGCCGGATCGCATAGTAGGTCTCCGCCGTCTTCTGCTCGTCGCGCCCCATCGTATAGGCGGTGATCCCGTAATCCTGAAAGAGCTCCATCGGGGCGATCCCCACGTTTGCGAGGCTGTCCCCCACATTGATCACGTCAATCCGGCCCGGCTCCTCCACCTCTATTCCGGCAATTCTCCCGTCTCGATAGGCCACATATTTTTTTTCATACAAATCCCCTCCGCGAAAGAAAGGGGAAATCAGGGCAAGCAAAACCGCAAACCCTGCCAAAAAAGTGAAAATTCTGATGATCTGTCTCATGGATGTGTTAAAACCCTCTGTTACTTGGATGTCTCAGCTTAAGATGTGTGTTTACCAGAGTTTTCCGATCATATAGCTGTAACGATCCTCATTTCCGGGGCATCAGGGGTGCCCTCCGTGCTGTTCGGGCATCAGCGGCGACTGGGGTTTGCCGCGGCTTCAGCCGCTTTTCCGGCTGCACACATTGGGCAGACTTTTACCTTTTACTCCACCTCGACAAGTTCAATGCGGAAGTTCAGTTCTTTGCCTGCCATCTCGTGGTTTGCGTCGAGCGTGATGTTAGTGTCGTCTTTCTGTGTGACAGTTACAGGGAAGGGCTGGCCCATCATGTTGCGAAGATAAACTCTCTCCCCCACGTTCAGGTTCTCGGAACCGGGAAGCTGCTTGATCTCAATGGTGATGATTGCCTCAGGATCCACCGGTCCGTATGCTTCTTCCGGCATCAGGTGCACATCGACGACCTGTCCGAGGTCCATATTTGCCACTGCCTGGTCAAAGCCCTTGATCATCATGCCCGCCCCGCATACAAAAGCAAGCGGCTCGCCTCTGTCATAGGAAGAATCAAACTGCGTTCCGTCGACGAAAGTTCCCCTGTAATGGACCTTTACATTCTTTCCGACATTCTTGCCTTCCATGGTAAAGCGGGGTCCGCCGCCACAGCATCCGCCACCGCCGCCACCGCAGCATCCGCCTTCTTCGCCGTGGTCTTCGCCTTCGCCGTGTCCATGGCCACCGCAGCACTCGTGGTCTTCGCCCTCACCGTGACCGT
>DLYC01000298.1 GCA_003447895.1 Lachnospiraceae bacterium
GCGGATCGGAGCAGGGCGGATTCCGTCAGGGCCGTTCCGGCGATCAGGGCGGCTTCGGCACCAGAAGCGCAAAGCCCGGACAGGGCATGCGCGGAACAGGCGCTCAGGCCGGCGGACGCCAGGGAGCAAGACCCGGCTTCGGAGGCCAGTCTTCGAGACCCGGCACCGGTGAAGGCGGACGCCGCAGAACCGGCGCGAGAGCAGGGGAGTCCGAGGGCTTCAACAGAGAGAACGAAAAGCACAGAGACGACAATAAGAGAAAGATGAACCAGGAGCGCGACAAACGCTCCAAGAAGGATCTGATCTACAGCGAGGAGGATACGCCCAGAAAGAGCACCGGCAGAAGCGGCAGATTCATCAAGCCCGAGAAGAAGCCGGCGGCGCCTGCCGAGGTCGAGATCAAGACGATCACGATCCCCGAGAAGCTCACGGTCAGAGAGCTGGCTGATGCTATGCACAAGAATCCTTCGGATATCATCAAGAAGCTCTTCCTGGCAGGTCAGGTCATGACCCCCAACAGCGAGCTTGAGTATGAAGAGGCGGAGAAGATCGCCCTGGATTACGATATTCTCTGTGAAAAAGAGCAGAAAGTGGACGCGATCGAGGAGCTTCTGCGCGAGGATGACGAGTCTGAGGAGGATATGGTGACAAGACCTCCGGTCATCTGCGTCATGGGCCATGTCGACCACGGTAAGACCTCCCTGCTCGATACGATCAGAAAGACAAATGTAACAAGAGGAGAAGCGGGCGGAATCACACAGGCGATCGGCGCCTATACGATCACGCTCGACGGACGGAGCATCACCTTCCTCGATACGCCCGGTCATGAGGCGTTCACGGCGATGCGTATGCGCGGCGCGAATTCGACGGATATTGCAGTCCTGGTAGTCGCTGCCGATGACGGCGTTATGCCGCAGACAATTGAAGCGATCAACCATGCCAAGGCGGCAGGCGTTGAGATCATCGTTGCAGTCAACAAGATCGACAAGCCGGGGGCAAATCCGGAGCGTGTCAAACAGGAACTCACCGAGTATGATCTGGTTCCCACAGACTGGGGCGGAACGACAGAAGTCGTGCCCGTTTCGGCCAAGACCGGAGAAGGCATCGAGGACCTCCTGGAGACGATCCTTCTGACTGCCGACATTCTGGAGCTCAAGGCGAACCCGAACAGAAACGCCAGAGGACTTGTCCTCGAGGCCAAGCTGGATAAGGGAAGAGGCCCTGTAGCAAACGTGCTGATCCAGAAGGGTACGCTGCATATCGGAGACTTCATCTCCGCGGGCGCAAGCTCAGGTAAAGTTCGTGCGATGATCGATGACAAGGGAAGAAGAGTCAAAGAAGCGAAACCTTCCCAGCCTGTCGAGATCCTCGGACTCTCCGATGTCCCCAGCGCCGGTGAAGTCATCATCGCGCATGAGACGAATGATGAAGCAAAGGCTTATGCGGAGACATACAAGAACCAGCACAAGGAAGAGCTCATCGAAGATACGAAGATGCGCATGAACCTGGATGACCTGTTCAGCCAGATGAAGGAAGGAACCCTCAAGGAATTCAACCTGATCATCAAGGCGGATGTACAGGGCTCTGTGGAGGCGCTCAAGCAGAGTCTCTTAAAGCTCTCCAATGACGAAGTTGTCGTTAAGGTGATCCACGGCGGCGTCGGCGCGATCAATGAGTCGGATGTGACACTGGCTTCCGCATCGAATGCGGTCATCATCGGATTCGGTGTGCGTCCCGATCCGGTCGCGAAGGCCATGGCCGAGCACGAAGGCGTTGATATCCGCCTGTACAAAGTCATTTACCAGGCCATCGATGCAGTCGAGGCAGCCCTCAAGGGCATGCTCGCGCCTGTCTACGAGGAGCGCGTGATCGGACATGCCGAGGTCAGAATGCTGTTCAAGGCTTCCGCAGTCGGAAATATCGCAGGTTCCTATGTACTGGACGGCACGATCCGCAGAGGCTGCAAGTGCAGGATCACAAGGGAAGGCGAGCAGATCTTTGAAGGCGATCTGGCATCCCTTAAGAGATTTAAAGATGATGTCAAGGAAGTGAGAGCCGGTTTCGAATGCGGACTGGTGTTCACCGGATTTGACAAGATGCAGGTAGGCGACATTGTAGAAGCCTACGATTTGGTAGAGGTACCCAGAACATGAGAAAAAACAGCGTAAAGAACCGCAGGATCAATGAGGAAGTGCAGAAGGCGCTGGCCGCCATCGTGCGCGAAGTCAAAGATCCGCGGATCAGTCCGCTGACGAGCATTACGGGGACGGAAGTGGCTCCGGATCTCAAGACTTGTAAAGTCTATGTGAGCGTATACGGAAATGAAGAGGCCCGCGTAAAGACGATGGAAGGTCTTCACAGCGCGGCGCGCTTTATCCGGGGAGAATTGGCCAGAAAGGTCAATCTCCGGAATACGCCGGAGCTGACATTTGTATCGGACGATTCCATTGCTTACGGTGTTGCAATGTCACACAGGATCGACGAAGTGACGGCAAAGGACCGCGAGGCGGAAGAAGCCCGGGGCGAATCAGCGGAATAACAAAAAGGCACGAAGCCGGCCGCAGGATCTTAAACGAAAGACCTAAATAAGAATGAAAATACTCGAACAGGTAAAGAATTGTAAGCGAATAGGCATAAGCGGACATGAGAACCCGGACGGAGACTGCGCGGGATCCTGCTGCGGACTGGCGCTCTATCTCAGAAAAAAGATGCCGGAGGCACAGGTCGATATTTTCCTGGAGGAACTGCCGGGCTCTCTGGAGCGCTGCATTCCGGGAAGTGACACGATCCTGCATGAGATACCTTCGGAAGCGGACCGATATGATGCGTTTATTGTCCTCGACAGTACACCTGAGAGGACCGGCGGCGCCTATGCTCTGTACAAGAAGGCCGAAAGGAAGATCAACATCGATCATCACAGGACCAACAAGGGCCCTTCGGACGCGGTCACGTATATCGACGGAGACGCGTCCAGCGCCTGTGAACTTGTGTATAATGTGATCGAACGCGAGGACATTGACCGCGAGATCGCAAAGGCGCTCTATGTGGGAATGGTCACAGACACGGGTGTCTTTCAATACTCCAATACGTCCGAGTCCACGATGAGGGCGGCAGGGCACCTCATGTCCTTCGGATTTGATTTCTCCGCGCTGATCCGGGAAGTTTTCTTTGCAAGAACGTTTACACAGGCGAAAATCCTGGGAACGGCTCTCACGAGAGCGGAGCTCCTGCTGCAGGGGAAACTCATCCTGTGCGTCCTGGACAAAAAGACACTGGAGGAAGTCGGTGCCGAAAGGAAAGACCTTGACGGGATCAGTGCCCAGATGTGTCTGACGGAGGGCGTCGACTGCTCGGTTCTCGTTCATGAATCGGGATCCGGGGAGTGGAGAGCGAGCTTTCGATCGGCCAATATCACGGATGTGTCGCATACGGCGCGCCTGTTTGAAGGGGGCGGGCATATGAGAGCATCCGGCTGCACGATCCGGACGGAGGCCAAAAAGGGCCGGGATCTGGCAGCGTGCCTGGATATTCTTATAAAGGATATTGAGAGGCAGCTAAGAGATGCCGGAGCAATCTGATCCCGAAGGGAATCTCCGGGCCGGCGGGAAAGCGCGGAATCAAGTTATCGAAGGGAAAAATCTCCATGTTTCATGGAATGATGACAATCAATAAAGAAGCGGGATATACATCGAGCGACGTGGTGGCGCGTCTCAGAGGGATCCTGCACATGAAGAAGATCGGGCATACAGGAACACTTGATCCGGATGCGGAAGGAGTGCTTCCTGTATGTTTGGGTAATGGAACAAAACTCTGTGATCTGATCGCCGACAGGGACAAAGAATACACGGCGGTCATGCACCTGGGAACCGTGACAGATACGCAGGACATGAGCGGCTCTGTGATCCGGCAGATTTCCGACGGGGAAGTCAGAGAGAGGGTCACGGAGGAGGCGCTCCGGGAAGCGGTCAGTGAATTTACCGGAACGATCAGCCAGATCCCGCCCATGTATTCCGCTGTGAAGGTGAACGGAAAGCGCCTGTATCAGCTGGCCAGGGAGGGAAAGACCGTCGAGAGGGCCGCAAGGCAGATCGAGATCTACGAGCTTGAAATCCTTGGGATCGACCTCCCGCGTGTGACGATGCGCGTGCGCTGCTCCAAGGGGACCTATATCAGGACGCTCTGCCACGATATCGGCGAAAAGCTGGGCACCGGCGCGGCGATGGAGCACCTGGTCCGCACAAGGGTCGGGAACTTTACACTGAGTCGTTCCCTGACGCTGGATGAAGCGGAGAAGATCATGAAATCCGACGCGCCGGAGAGGATCGGGGCCTATATCCTTCCGGTGGATGAATTTTTTGACAGCGCTCCGAAAGCGCATGTGAGAGAAGAGGGGATGCGCTATCTCTTAAACGGAAATACCGTAAAGAGATCTCTGACGGACCTCGCGCTCTCGCGCGTCCCGGGACCCGGATCCGGGGCAAAAGACAGATATGTCAGAATGTATGACGGCGACGGAAAGTTTTATGCCCTCTACGAGTACAAGAACTCCGGCGACGAGCTTCGGTGTGTAAAAATGTTCCTGTCATGACAAGACGGAAAGGACTGGAATGCAGATAATCAGCGGGACAACAGACTTCAGGATCACAGAAAAGACAGCGGTGGCCATCGGCAAATTCGACGGCCTTCATCTGGGACACAGAAAACTTCTCGGGGAGATCATAAAGGAAAAGGAAAAGGGGCTCAAGGCGGCAGTCTTTACATTTGACCCATCCCCGGAGATCTTCTTCGGAATGAATCCGTCCCGGGAGCTGTCCACAAACGCTGAAAAGAGAGAGCTCTTTGAGGAGATCGGGATCGATATTCTGGTGGAATTTCCGTTTAACAGGGAAACGGCGGCCACATCTCCGGAAGATTTTGTGACTAAGATCCTCTGCGGAAGGATGAACGCGGGCTTTGTCGCAGCCGGGTCCGATCTGTCTTTTGGCGCGAAGGGAAAGGGAAACTTTGCCCTGATGTCGTCTCTTGCGAAGGAGCTTGGCTTTGAGGCGCGCCGCATTGACAAAATAGAGAGAAACGGGAAGGTGATCAGTTCGACGCTGATCAGGAGCCTCGTCGAAGAGGGCAATATGGAGGAGGCCGCGGCCTGCCTCGGCGCTCCGTACAGGATCACGGGAAAGATCGTGCACGGAAGGGCACTCGGCAGGAGGATCGGGATCCCCACGCTGAATCAGATCCCGCCTACGGACAAACTGCTTCCCCCCTTCGGCGTCTACTACTCGGAAGTGAAGGCGGACGGAAAGCTTTACAAAGGAATGACGAACATAGGGATCAAGCCCACGGTCACGGAGGAGCACAAGATCACCGTGGAGACATATCTGTTTGACTTTTCGGGAGACCTCTACGGCGAGTTCGCGGACGTGCGTCTCCTGACATTCAGAAGGCCGGAGGCGCGATTCCATGACATTGCGGAGCTTAAGAGCACGATGGAAAAAGACATCCGGGCAGGAAGGATCTACCACGGCCTTGAATAAGGCATTTGAAGCCGGCTTCCGGCAAGTTCCTGTTTACATTCGGAAAATAATGTGGTAGAATGCGATTTGTTTAACGGCTACCGACACTTGGGCCGAAGCTGCTCCGGCGCGGTCTCGGTGTACGGCGGATAAAAAAGAAAAGGAGAAAGCTATGATTACCAAAGAGAAAAAGACAGAAGTTATCAAAGAGTACGCAAGATTTGAGGGCGACACAGGTTCACCGGAAGTTCAGATCGCAATCCTTACCGCAAGGATCAAGGAACTGACTGAGCACATGAAGGCGAACAAGAAGGATCACCACAGCGCAAGAGGACTTCAGAAGATGGTCGGTAAGCGCAGAGCACTTCTTGACTATCTCAAGAGAACAGACCTTGAGAGCTATCGTTCCCTGATCAAGAGACTTGGAATCAGAAAGTAATTCATAGGATCACAGAGACGGCTAAGACCGGAAACACGGTTTATGCCGTCTCTTTCTCGTCATAGATTCAGACGGGAAAAGGGAGATCTTTCCTGTGG
>DLYC01000146.1:0-911 GCA_003447895.1 Lachnospiraceae bacterium
GGCGCGAAGGCCCGCGGAGCGGGGCTTCGGTACAGATCATCTGATTATAACACAAAGTTTACAAAGAGTGAAAATCGCTGTAAAATCGACCATATATAAGAAATCAGAACGAATACATACAGAACAGGATACAGGAGCAGACAAATGATCAAGAGTATGACAGGATACGGCAGAGCGGAGCTCGCCAATGACGATCTGAAAATTACTGTGGAGATCAAATCGGTAAACAACCGCTATCTGGACATCGGGATCAAGATGCCCAGGCAGCTCACGATGCTGGAATCGGCGATCCGGTCGGAACTGAAGAATTACATCAAGCGCGGCAAGGTGGACGTCTATATCTCCTATGAGGACCTCAAAGAGGCCAATATGCAGGTCAAGTACAACAGCAAGATCGCCGGGGAGTATCTGCAGTACCTGAAGCAGATGGCGGAGGAATACGACATTCCGAATGACATCCGGGTCTCCAATCTGGCCAAGTTCCCGGATGTCTTTACGATGGAAGAGGAGCCCTACGACCCTGAGCAGCTCTGGGAGAGCCTCCGGGCCGTAATCTGTGAGGCGGCGGAGAACTTCCTGCAGGCCAGGATCCGCGAGGGCGAGTTCCTCTATCGCGACCTGATGGGCAAGCTCGATGAAATGCAGGGCCATGTGGATTTTATCACAGAGCGCTCTCCGCAGATCGTGGCCGCCTACAGGCAGCGCCTCTATGAAAAGGTCCGGGAGCTGATCGGCGAGACGGCGATCGAAGAGAGCCGGATCATCCAGGAAGTGACGATCTATGCGGACAAGGTCAGCGTCGACGAGGAGCTGGTCCGCCTGCAGAGCCACATCGAGGCCACAAGAGCGGCGCTGGAAGGGAGCGACGGCGTGGGCAGAAAGCTCGACTTCATCGCCCAGGAGATGAACCG
>DLYC01000146.1:971-7688 GCA_003447895.1 Lachnospiraceae bacterium
ACCGCGAGTCCAACACCATTCTCTCAAAGTCGGACGACCTGGAGGTCTCGGACAGGGCCATCGAGCTCAAGACCACGGTGGAGAAGGTCAGGGAGCAGATCCAGAATATAGAGTGACGGAATCCGGCACAGCGAGGCGGAACGGAATAAGAAAACAGTCAGGTGAAAGAGAAGCGCTATGGATACGATCAGGTTTATCAATATCGGCTTTGGCAATACCGTCAATGTGGGAAAGATCATCGCCATCGTGAGCCCTGACTCCGCGCCGATCAAGAGGCTGGTCTCCCGCGCCAAGGAGGACGGCCGGGCAGTGGACGCCACGCAGGGAAGAAAGACCAAGGCGGTCCTCATCATGGAAAATGACAGGATCATCCTGTCGGCACTCCTCCCGGAGACGATCAGAGCGAGGGCCCAGGCCGAAAGGCCGGGGGCGGAAACAGAAGACAGCGAGGAAGAATAAGATATGGCAGAGAATAAGGGCAAGGGAAAAATTGTGATCATTTCCGGCTTTTCGGGAGTCGGAAAAGGGACTGTCGTCGAGAAGCTGACAGACGCGTATCATTATGAGCTGTCTGTCTCCTGGACGACGAGAAAACCCAGAAATCATGAAAAACACGGGGTGAATTACTATTTTGTCACCAAGGAGGCATTTGAGAAGGCGCTCGAGGAAGACGGCTTTCTGGAGTACGCCAATTACAACGGAAAGTATTACGGCACACCGCGGCCTTTTGTGGAGAACAATCTCAGCCTCGGAAACAATGTGATCCTGGAGATCGAAGTGCAGGGGGCGGAGCAGATCATGCGCATGTTCCCCGACACGGTCTCGGTATTTCTTGTGCCGCCCTCGGCGGAGGAACTCCTTCACAGGCTCAACAAGAGGGGGAGCGAGAACAAAGAGGAGATCAGGAGCCGCCTGAAGCTGGCGCTCGGGGAATGCGAGAAGATGCAGCATTATGATTACATTGTTGTAAACGATGACCTCGATGCCTGTGTCCGCGACCTGAACCGCATCGTCACGGAGGGCGCTGACGGCTTCCGATACGACCCGGCCTACAAGGAGAGGATCTCCGCGGAGCTGCAGGCGCTTCTTGAGAAGATCGACAATTCCGAAGAAAGTTAAAAAGAAAGAAGAGCAGGAGACTGTACAAGCTTGCGAAAACTGTGCTATACTATTCATTTGTAAAAATAGTGAACAGCAGAAAATGAAAGGATCAGGTAATATTATATGATACATCCGTCTTATGTGGACTTAATGCAGGTTGTCAATAAGGGCGTGGAAGAGGGCGAGACTCCCGTGATCAACAGCCGCTATTCCATCGTTATGGCGACTGCCAAGAGAGCGAGACAGATCGTGGACGGCGATGAGCCTCTGATCGAGGCGGCGGACGGCGACAAGCCCCTCTCCATAGCGGTTGAGGAGCTCAACCAGGAGAAGATCCGCATCCTCGCGGAAGGCGAAGAGGCTGAGAACGAAGAGGAGACTTTCGAGTTTGGAGAGGCCCCCTCACAGGACGAGAGCAGTGAAGCCGAAGAGGCGGATTCTGACAGCGGGGAGACTATCGGGTAAATATGAATATTCTTTTTGTATCCCTGGGCTGTGACAAGAACCTTGTGGATTCGGAGGAGATGCTCGGCGCGCTGCGGCAGCGCGGATATTCCTTTACGGATGACGAAGAGGAGGCGGAGGTCGCCATAGTCAACACCTGCTGCTTTATCATGGATGCGCAGAAGGAGAGCATTGACCAGATCCTGGCCCTGGCAGAGAGAAGAACGTCGGGGCAGCTCAAGGCGCTGATCGTCACAGGCTGTATGGCACAGCGCTATAAAAATGAGATTCTCCGGGAGATCCCGGAAGTGGACGCCGTAATCGGGACTACGGCAGAGAACAGGATCGCGGATACGCTGGAGGAGATCCTCGGGAACGAAGGGGAGGCCGGCACGAACGGATATCTTCTCGTCGCCAATGAGAACCGGCGCACCGGAATCGCCTCGGACAGAGTCGTGACTACCGGAGGGTATTACAGCTATCTCAAGATCGCGGAGGGGTGCGACAAGCGATGCACGTACTGCGTGATCCCCTCGATCCGGGGCAGATATCGAAGCGCCCCGATGGAGGAACTGGAGGAACAGGCGAAGTCCCTGGCGGCCAAGGGGGTCAAAGAATTGATCCTTGTGGCGCAGGAGACCACACTCTACGGGACCGACCTGTACGGGTACAAGGCCCTGCCGGAGCTCCTTCACAGGCTCGCGGCCATCGACGGGATCGAGTGGATCCGTCTGATGTACTGCTATCCGGAGGAGATCACGAGAGAGATCGCGGAGGCCATGAGCGAGATCCCCAAGGTCCTCCACTATATCGATATGCCGGTGCAGCACGCCTCGGACGATATTTTGAGACGGATGGGGAGAAAGACGAACAGGCAGGAACTGACGGAGAAGGTGAATATGCTCCGGGAAGTGATGCCGGACATCTGTATCCGCACAACGCTGATCACAGGCTTTCCGGGAGAGCGCGAAGAGGACCACAGGCAGCTCATGGAGTTTGTGGAGGAGATGAAGTTCGACAGGCTCGGGGTGTTTACCTATTCCAAAGAAGAGGGTACGCCCGCCGAGAAGATGTCGCCCCAGGTCCCGGCGCGCGTCAAGAAAAAGAGACAGAAAGAGCTCATGCTCCTTCAGCAGAGGATCGCATTCGAAGCGGCCGGGAAAATGGAAGGGCGCGTTCTGGAAGCGATCGTGGAAGGTCAGCTGGCCGGAGAGCCGGTGTATATGGCAAGGACCTATAAGGACGCACCCGGAATAGACGGCGCATTGTTTATTGAAACGCAGCGGGATCTGATGTCCGGCGATCTGGTGAAAGTACGTGTGACCGGATCGGAGGAATATGATCTTGTCGGAAGATTAGAGAGTGACTGACGGATCAAGAGGAGCGGAAGGCGCTCAGAATGGAGGGGATTATGAATCTGCCTAACAAACTTACTGTACTTCGTATGATACTTGTGCCTTTCTTTGTGGCAACACTTCTTATGTCGGGTACAAATGAAGCCATGAAATGGCCGGCACTGATTCTTTTCATCGTCGCGTCGCTGACGGATTTCGCGGACGGTTACATCGCCAGAAAGTACAACCTGATCACGAATTTCGGCAAATTTATGGATCCGCTCGCGGACAAGATCCTCACGATCTCCGGTATGATCTGCCTGATCGAGCTTGGCAGGATCCCGTCCTGGATCGTGATCATCATCGTCGCAAGGGAATTCATCATCAGCGGATTCCGCCTGATCGCCGCTGAGAACGGTGTCGTCATTGCCGCCAATTACTGGGGCAAGTTCAAGACTACCTTCCAGATGATCATGATCATCCTCATGATCATGAATATCCCTCAGCTGCAGATCGTCACCGATATTGTGATGTGGATCGCGCTTGCGCTGACCATCATTTCGCTGGTCACCTATATCAACGCCAACAAGCAGGTCCTGGCAGGGGACAAATAACAGATTACTGACGGTTTACAAAAGGCCTGCCGCACAGCTGTGTGGCAGGCCTTTTTCTGACGCAGACGGAAGGCAGGCTATGAAAAAGGGAAAATGTATCCTGATGTGCGCCGGGGAATACCACCCCTGCGCGATCAAAAAAGCGCCGGACGACTTTGTGATCGCGGTGGACGGCGGGCTTAAGTACCTTATGAAGGACGGACCTGAGCCGGATTTTCTGCTGGGAGACTTTGATTCCGCCCCGCCGGAGTGCGACGCTTTGATCGAGACGTACCGAAAAAAGGGCGACAGGCATTTCCTGCGGCTCCCGGTCGAAAAGGATGAGACGGACACGCTCGCCGCGGTGAAGCTCGGGTATGAAATGGGCTACAGGGAATTTGAGATCTACGGAGGAATGGGGAAGAGACTTGACCACACGATGGCCAACATCCAGGTCCTGGTCTGGCTCTCAAAGAGAGGCGCCGGAGGCTGGCTTCTGGACGGGGAAACTTCTGTCACGGTGATCGGGCCGGGGATGTTCTTCCTTCCTGAATCTTTTGCCGGAACCGTGTCCCTGTTTGCCCTGGAGGAGGAACTCTTCGACGTTTCCATCCGAGGCCTGAAGTACAATCTCTCGCACGCGACGATCCGCAATGATTTCCCGATTGGCTGCAGCAACGAGACGACAGAGAACAGGTCAGAAAAGGCGGCGATCACGATCGGCCGGGGGACCGGGCTCCTGATCCTGACCAAAGACCTGATCAACAGGCACCATTAGAACTGAAAACAGAGGTCATAAAAGGAGCCTGCCCTTCCGCCGGAAGAGCAGGCTCAAATTATCTTTAAAAGCGGTCGATCCGGATGATCGACCCGTATCCGCCGGTTTGCTCCGCGATCAGCCCTGTCAGCTTTTCGATGATCTGCTCGTCGCTCTCATCGAGCGAGTAGGGGATCAGCGCGTCGAAGGAGACGACCGGAGTCGTGTCGCCCCTCAGAATGCGAAGGTCATGGAGGCCTGCTTCGGGATGGATGGACTGCATGAGAACAAGGAGCTTTCCGCGAAGGACGTTGGCTTCCCGGTCGCTCACATCGACCGGATCGATGTGGATGACACTGAGGACGCCGAATTCATGGTCGAGGGCGGACTCGAGTTTGTCGATGATCTCGTGGGCCTTAAGGAGACTTAACGTGGAAGGGACCTCGGCGTGAAGAGACACAATGGTGTGCCCGGGTCCGTAATCATGGACCAGAAGATCATGCATATCCAGGATGCCCGGCGTTGCGAGTACCCGCTCTGTGATCGCGGCGATCAGTTCCGGATCGGGCGCCTTTCCGACAAGGGGGCTCGCCGTCTCCACAAGGGACTGCAGGCCGGCATTTAAGATAAAGAGGGATACGGCCAGGCCGCACCAGCTGTCCAGATGAAGCCCGAATTTGTGGGAGAGGACAAGACACACCAGAACGACGGAAGTGGAGACACAGTCGCTCAGGGAGTCGATGGCGGTGGACTTCAGAGCCACACTGTCGATCTTCACACTGAGACTTCGGTTGTAGAGAAACATATAGAACTTTACAAGGATGGAGAAGACGAGCACGGAAGCTGCCGCGGCGGAATAAACCGAGGCTTCCGGGTGAAGAATTCTCGAGATCGATGTTTTGGCAAGTTCAAAGCCCATCAGGAGGATGGAGATGCTCACGATGAGGCCTGTGATGTACTCGATCCGGCCGTGGCCGAAAGGGTGGTTGGCATCGGGACGCCTTCCGGCGAGCCTGAATCCGATCAGGGTCATCACGCTGGAGGCGGCGTCGGACAAATTGTTGAAGGCGTCGGCCAGGATGGACACGGACCGCGCGAGTATGCCGGCCGTGAGCTTTGCTGCAAACAGAATCAGGTTAAGAAAAATACCGACTGCCCCGGAGAGGACGCCGTAGCGGCGCCTCACTTCGGGATGGTCGGTATTTTGACAGTCGGGGATCAAAAGCCGCGACAGAAGAGTAATCATTGGAGTCCTCCGCCCATTGGTTGGGCTATTCGCCGATCATGTGAGATCAGAACGATCATTTGATGTAAACGGACCGCGGGGCTGTGCGTCAGCCCTCGCTGAACAGAAGCTCGGAATAGGTCGGGAAGGGCCACGCGTTTCTGTCTGTGATGGTCTCGAGCTCGTCCGCGTAGCTGCGGCACTCGTTCATGTCCGGAACGATCACGTCGTGGCAGAAGCGCATTGCCTCCTCGGGATCCTGGGGAACGTCCCGGAGGTCCTTCTCGAGCTTGATGCAGGCGTCGTAGAGGCAGTCGGTGAGCATGCTCACGTTGCGGGCGCCCTCCTCCTCGAACTTGGCGGGAAGGCCGAACTCTTTGCGGCGGGAAAGGGCCTTGCAGAGCGCATTTCCGTAAGCGGAAACGGCGGGCAGGATGTCCTTGTGCAGCATATCGATCATGGTGCGGGCCTCGATCTCGATGGTCGCCGTGTAGTTCTCCACGTGGATGTTGTAGCGCGCGTGCACTTCCTCCTCTGTGTAGATCGCGTGATCCGTGAAGAGGCGGATGTTCTTTTCGTCGATGTAGGCGGGCAGCGCGTCGACGGCGGTCGAGAAGTTGGAGAGTCCGCGGCGCTTCGCTTCCGCGAGCCATGACTCGTTATAGCCGTTTCCGTCGAAGATGATGCGGTTGTGGGCCGTCAGCTCTCTTCGGATCAGAGCGGCCACATCCCTGTCAAAATCTTCCGATTTCTCCAGCTCATCCGCAAACAGCATGAGCTCGTGGGCCATCATCGTGTTGAGGACGATGTTGGGGCCCGAGATGGAGAGGGAGGAGCCGGGCATACGGAACTCGAATTTGTTGCCCGTGAAAGCCATGGGCGATGTGCGGTTCCGGTCCGTATTGTCCTGCGGGATCGGAGGCATGACATCGACGCCGATGTCGAGCGTTCGCCTGCCGCTTCCCTTCATGGCGGTGTCGTGGATGATGGAATCCACAACGGCGCTCAGCTCACTTCCGAGGAAGATGGAGACTACGGCCGGCGGCGCTTCCTGCGCGCCGAGGCGGTGGTCATTGCCGGGCGTCGCGACAGTGGCGCGCAGCATGTCCTGGTACTCGTCGACGCCCTTTACGAAGGCGGTCAGAAACAGGAGGAACTGCGCGTTCTGGCGGGGGGTCGAACCGGGCTTGAACAGGTTTTTGCCCGTGTCCGTTCCCAGGGACCAGTTGTCATGCTTTCCGGAGCCGTTGACGCCGGCGAAGG
>DLYC01000146.1:7739-8209 GCA_003447895.1 Lachnospiraceae bacterium
ACGCCGGCGAAGGGCTTTTCGTGGAGCAGGCAGACGAGGCCGTGGCGGTCGGCGACCTTCTTCATGATCTCCATTGTGATCTGGTTCTGGTCGCAGGCGGCGTTGGCGTCGCTGTAGATGGGCGCCATCTCGTGCTGGGACGGGGCCACCTCGTTGTGCTTGGTCTTGGAGAGGACGCCGAGCTTCCAGAGCTCGTTGTCCAGATCCTGCATGTAGGACTGGACTCTGGGGCGGATCGCGCCAAAGTAGTGGTCCTCCAGCTCCTGGCCCCTGGGAGGCTTGGCCCCGAACAGGGTGCGGCCTGTCATGATCAGGTCTTCCCTTCGGTTGTACACTTTTTTGTCAAGAAGGAAGTATTCCTGCTCGGCGCCGACCTGGGCGATGACTCTTGTCGTCGCGGTGTCTCCGAAGAGGCGGAGAATGCGGACGGCCTGCTTGCTGACGGCGTCCATGGAGCGGAGAAGAGGGGT
>DLYC01000215.1 GCA_003447895.1 Lachnospiraceae bacterium
CTTAATACGGCCGAATTTGATGTTCGGGAGGAGGACTGCAGACAGCGCCTCTCGGAGGCGCAGAGAAAGTCCGGGGAACTGAAGGAGCGGATAAGCCGCTGCGAGGATTCGGTAAGGCTCCTTCCCGGGCTCAGGGAGGAGCTCCGCGTGCTCAGAGAGCGCTACGACACCTGCACCATGACGATCCGGTATCTGCAGGAAGCCAGAAATTCTTTCAACGCAAGGTATATGAACCCCTTCCTTCGATCTTTTGCCCGCTACTTCAGCATGCTCACCGGGGAATCCGCGGAAGCGGTCAGGACGGACGCGGACTTCTCCATCTCGGTGATGAGCGGGGGGCTCCCCAGGGACCCCTCCCTCATGAGTGAAGGGACCAAGGACCTCATCAGCCTCTGCCGGCGCATGGCGATGATCGACGCCATGTATCCCGGCGAGAAGCCCTTTCTGGTCCTGGACGACCCCTTCTCAAACCTCGACGATGAGCGCGTAAAAGGAGGCCTGCGCTTTCTGCGCAGTGCCTCCCTTGAGTACCAGATTCTGTATCTTACCTGCCATCGGAGCCGGATGTGACCAGAAGTTCATTTCCCTTGCGGATCAGGTCATCGACCGTATACCTGGGATAAGCAGCAAAAACCCCGCGGTCACTGCCTTTACTGTCGATATTGGTTACCAGTATGCGGTTCTGCGATTCGACATACCCCGCGCAATTGGGAATTTCCGCCGTCATGCCCCCAAGTTCCAGATCGATCTGCGCCGTCACGCATCCCATTCTGAGAAGAAGCTGTCCGTCGTCTGTGAAATCCCAAAGGATGCCCCCGGTAGTCTCTGTCTTTACCTCCGCGCTGATCGTTCGGATCAGCGCGCCTGTTTTCGCATTGTATTCGTAGAGAAGATGGTCCTCATAGAGCACCCAGAGGCTCCCTCCGTGGTAGGTCATGCTGAGGGGCGCCACAAAGTCCCGTCCGATGCGGAACAGTTCTTTTCCGCCCGCGGAAAACGAGGCGATCTGGTCCTTGTCCGCATCCGCGATGTTTACGGCAAACGCTGTCCCCTTCTCATTCCAGCAGCCGCCTTTCCAGGCCGGTATTTTGACAGGAAGTGCTGTCACGGAGCCGTCCGATGTCCGGAACAGGTACGCGTTCTGCCACTGGTCTTCCATAACGGCAAGCCCGCCGTCCCCCGAGACGATCGGCGCAAGAAGAAGGTTCAGCATATCGAAGTCGTAGTCCCGGACCTCCCAGTTTCCCGACGGGATGTCCAGGGTGCACAGAAGGAACGGCTTTTCCCCCCGAATTACGTCCTTGACGCCAAAATACAGAATCCGGTCACCGGCGCAGACGCAGCTCCCGGTAAAGGAACAGGTCTCGTCGTCCTTTCTCATCCCGGGTCCGGTGATGTCTTCTGCCGTCATATCTGTCAGCCGGACCTTTTTGATCAATCCCCCGTCATCTCCGCGTCCGGAGATCACAAAGTATGTCTCTTCCGGATCCATGTAAAGAATTTCACTGTCATACGTTGGCCCGTAGTCCTCAAATGAATAGAGGGACGACGTGTTCTGCCTGAGGTCTGTCACGGCAAGATCATTGTTTCCGAAGACGGTAATGCAGTATTTTGACCCGTCAAGCCACCCGTAATTTAGAGTTTTCTCAGATTCTTCACCGTTAACCGCAGTGTACTCTTCGTCTCCCCTGTACGTCACGTAGATCCAGATTCCGTCACTGCTTTTCAGATAGAAGGCCAGGTTATGATCGTACACGGGCGTGCTTCGCATTTCTCCTCTGGAAAATCCCTTCTTGAACACGTGATAGGAAGCGACGGTGGAGTCCTGCAGCTCGATCGTGTCCATTGCCCCGCCGATCGTTCCGGCGAACAGGCCGGTACTGTCGGCGTAATAGGCGGCGAAGAAAATTTCGCTGTCGGCCGTCACCTCTCCGAGCTGTCTCCCGTCGTCCATGTCAAAGCCGGCCACAGTATCGGAGATCAGTACGCCCAGAACTTCCGGATCCTCTCCTCCGCCGCCGAAGGCTGTCCCGGCCAGTCGAAGGAACTTCGCGTTTCCGATCATGTTGGTCCCCATATGGGAAAGCTTCGTCTCCCAGAGGATATTGCCCTGAAGGTCCAGCTTTAAAAGGGAAAGAGTCAATTTCCTCGTCATTGTCCACGCAGTCCTTCGCGCTGAATTACTGATCTCTGTGTTCAGGCCATAGCGGTCGGACGACCTCTCGCAGAGAAGATACAGCCCTGTCTCATCCGCCGCCATGCAGCACAGTCCGGCGCACTCTGTCCCCAACGGATAATAGGCCGAGGCGACCTTCACCGCATCGATGACCAGCACGCCGTCAATTCCGCCGGTCTCTTCACTTCTGCTGATCACATACAGCCTTCGGGCCTCTTGGTCATAAAAAAGCGTGCGGCCCGACTCATCTTCTCCGTATTGGTAGTGAACCCAGTGCATGCGGTCTGTCTGAAACCGGAACGGGTGGTCCTCCATACCGGAGTCAAACCACCCCAGGATCTCCTGCCCGTCCGCCCCGGTCAGAAGAACGCAGTCCTCAAAAACAAGGGCGATCAGCGGATCCTCCAGCACAGATATCGCCATGATCGTCTTTTCGTAGCTTTGCGACCACAAGAGCTCCGATGTCTCCATGTCGAAGGCGGACAAGAGACTTCCGCTGGCGATCAGGAGCACCTTCTCCCCCATGACGCTGAGCAGGGAAGCATTTTTTTCCAGTTCGGCCTGCCCGGTCTCCTCCATCGTCTCTATGTTCCAGAAACGGAGGAGCCTGCCGCCGTCCAGCATGGCCAGAAGCCTTCCGTCCTCTGACACTTTAAAGGCCTCCACGCTGTATCTGGCAGGAATCTGCGCCGTATTCTCGATATCCAGCGTATCCGGGAAGTTGTAGGCCCCGACGGCCCGGGACAGCGCATAGGCCGCCTCATAGATCACCGGGCGGTCCGTCTCATCTGACGGGAGCGCTTCCAGCGCCAGTCTGACTGCCTCCACCCTGTCGTTCTCATCGAGGCTCTTCTCACTCATGTTGGCCAGATTGCGGGACTGACTGATCAAAGACTCCTTAAAGCCCGCCCTGATCTGGATATTGCTCCAGACAAAATAGACAAGAAGGAGCGCCAGAAGAGACATGCCGGCAGCCATCAGCCGCATGCGGTACTGGCGCTGGCGTCTTCTGAGTTCATCGTACCGGCAGCCGATCAGCGCCGCCGCAAGCCTAGGAAATTCCTCTCTTCTCGCGGTCCGGCGGTCCATCCGGTAGTCGCAGCTGAGGGGTTCGAGCGGTTCGATCACGGTGACCGGGTTCCCGTTTTCATCAGTCCTTGTCACTTCCCTCTGACACAGGACGGGCGGAATCACTTCCTGCGGCTCGCCGTCGACAAGGACCGTGATGACTTTGTTCTTTTCGTGGTGCTCCAGGAAAAATTCGATCTCTTTTCTGACCCAGATGGATCGGATGGATCTTGTGGAGCAGATCACGATCAGAAATTCCGTCTCCAGGAGAGCCTCCTTGATCATGTCATTGAGGTCCTCCGTCGCGGACAGCTCATCTTTATCCCGAAAGACCGGGCGCAGGCTTCGGATTCCCTTCTCTTTTCGGATCGCGTAGGGAATACGGAATCTCTCCAGCCTGGTCTGGATCTCCGCCGCGACAGCGCTGTCAACCGGATCATGCTTGTAGGAAATAAATGCTTTGTAGTGGTATCCCATTATCTCACCATCTCCTCCAGGTCCTGTAAGGTCTGGGCCAGCTCGGCTCCACGAAACATCATCCCGGGGGAACTCCTGTAAGTCCTGGATGTCCTGTTCGCCATGAACTCCTCCGTATAATCGGAACCGGGTTCGATCCGAATCTCTTCGCTCTCCCAGTAGGTGTGCATGCCAAGCGCCTCTTCGTCATCTTTCGTGAGAAAGACTCTGGCATTGAGAATCGGGCCTCTCCGGATCAGATGATACACCTCCGCCAGATACGCGGTGCTGTTCTCTGCAAGTTCCTCTGCGGGCAGATCCAACCCCAGCCGGATCGTATAGATTCCGTAATAGCTGTCAAATTCGCTCTTTTCAGGGATACTCGCCGCCGGCGCGAAGCTGTGCAGCATTTCCAGCGTCTCTGAGAGGACGGTGTCATCCGAAAATCCCGCGGCAGGCGGCGCGCAGACAAGTCCTGCGCTGTCAAGCGCCGAGTACTCCCCTCTCTCAAAGACCTGATCGTAATAGTATCTATTGAGAAACCCGTATACCTTCTGGGCCGGGTAAGGCTCATTGTTCAATGCGGTGCACACAAGGTCCAAAATCCAGCGGTTTTCCGCATTCCAGCTGCTGCCGCCGATTCCCGTATAATTCCTGTCCAGGACCAGGTGCCCGTCCCGGACCTCCTGATCCGTGTAAGCGGCGCAGATCGGGGTCTTTCTCTTGAGGTAGATCAGGATTTCTCCTCCCCCGCCTTCCTCAAGAGATGCGGACATTCTCTGCAGCTTATCTTTTCCTCCCGAAGAGAGAACGAGGTCCAGCGCCAGATTCCCGTTCTCAAGGGAGATCACCTCGGCCCGGAACTTTCCCCCCTCCAGGGGCAGTTTGGCCGCCTCTGCCGCAAGATTCAGGGGCGACGCGATCTGAAGGATCTCCCTGACTTCCGCGGTCATGTGGTCCGGCAGCGTCTCCACGGCGATCGCGCCGTTTCCGTCCGCGACTTCGCCGACACTGTACGGCATACCGAGCGCATCCAGCCTGAGGCACAGGCCCTGCACCAGCTTCGCCCGCACATCGTCTTCCATTCCCTTGTCATAGGGCGGAAAAGTCAGAAGTACCGTCTCCCTGCCCATGTCTTTCGCCATGGAAAGGAGCTCCTCATGTGTGCGCAGAAATTTCAGCTGCCCGGCGTCTGCTGCCGTCAGATCCCACAGACAGGCCGGCCTCACACTGCTCCTGTAGCTTCCCGAGAGCGGTTCCTTCCCGAGGCTTGCGGCCAGATTCTCCTTTTCCCTCTCCTTGAGGCCCGAATTCACAATATAAAAGACCCCGGACTCCTCAGAAGGCATAAGACGCATATTGTCGATCGGATAGAATTCGTTTTGACCCTCCCAGCTCTTCTCCCTGATATCCGCGACCAGCCCTACCCCCTGCGTCCACTCCTCAAACACCTTTCCGTGTTCTGCCCAAAAATTGTCAGCCAGGCATATTTTGACCGCTGTCCCGGCTTCCCCGTGATCGGAAGTCCGAAACGCCTCCGGGCACTCCGTCACCTCTGCGCTCAAAAGGTCCTCCGGCGAAAGCGTCAGGTAATACCCCTCCTGCTCATTCAGAAATCCCTTCTCGATCGAGTACAGGGCATAGCGCAGATTTCCCGAAACATAGACCCGCGCCAGATAAGACAGACTCTCTTCTCCCTTGAGCGCGGGATCCAGGTAGATGTCGATCCTTCCGGAAGTGGCAGGACCGGCGTCCGTCTGCCCGTCGGGGAGCGTCGTCTCCACCCGATAGCTCCCCTCGCCGGCGAAGGACCTGAGCCGCTCCTCTATGATCTGCGCATCCTTCCGGATCGTCTCCGCGGCGGTTCCTTCCGCCGCTTCCATCGCGATATGGTCGCCGGTTTCCCTGAGCCTGTCGCCGCTTCCACCCATAGAAAATCCGCCTCCCTGCGCACAGCCGGCGGGGAAGATGGCTGTCAGAAAGATAGCGGTCAGCAAAATGGCAGCTTTCCCTATGGTCTCGCGAATTTGGAGCTTTTGCATGATCTTCCTCATTTTCTGATCAAGGCTCGCGGAGCGAGCCGCTGCGCCGCGTGCGGGTTTCTACTGTGTCAGTATCACGGATTGCCATGGCTGTCGGTCTCGAGGCCTCCGATGTGCATTGCCTTTGTCAGATCTGCGCGGAGTCCACCAGATAAGCCATAATACCGGCCACTGTTTTGGCATCCCGGATCTCCCCGGCAAAGATTCTCCGCTTCAGCTCTTCTGCGGTAAATGCCTCCATGCTGATCTCTTCCGCTTCATCCAGGCTCTGCCTGCTCACTTTCTCCAGGTCCTGGGCCAGATACACCTCCACCCTTTCGTTGCACCAGGCAACTGCCGTGTCCAGGCGCACCAGGCGGCGGATCCTGCCGCACCGGTAGCCGGTCTCTTCCTCGAGCTCCCTCGACGCCGTGATGGCAAAATCCGGATCCTCCGCATCGAACGCGCCCGCCGGAAGTTCCGTCGTCTCCCGGTTCACAGCCGGCCTGTACTGATGAATCATCAAAATCCTGCCGTCCGGAAGCACCGGAACCACACAGGCCCCGCCGCCCCGCTTATGGTGGACAAAATCCCATTTCTCGATCTTTCCGTCAGGAAGCTGCATCGTGTCCCTGTAAAAAGACAGTGCCTTGCCTTCCACGGCGAGTTCCCTGTTCAGCCTCTTGAGTTTGTAATCCATTTTTACCTCCATGCCGAGCGTAATGCGCGTAGGCGCGCCACAAAGTTTCAGCAAATTCTGGGCAGCCCCTCTCCCCGAAGGATGCCCAGCCTGCGGATTCCCCCGATCGGGGTCCTCATGATCAGTTCTCCGGGTGCGGCCGCTTCAGATGATTCCGCGGCGGCATTTCCGGCCGCTTCCGGGATTCCGGCCGCTTCCACCTTTCCGATTATTGCGGCATTTTCTCCATATCGGGCGCTCCGCATGATCTCCAGTGCTTTCTGCGCCTCTTCCTCCGGCACGATCGCCACAAGCTTCCCTTCATTCCCCATATAGAGAGGGTCCAGCCCCAGAAGTCCGCAAAAGCTTCTGACTTTTGCCGAGACCGGAACAGCCTCTTCTTCTAAGACAAACCGCTTTCCGGAAGCTTCCGCCAGCTCTTTGAGAACCGTTCCGAGCCCTCCTCTGGTCACATCCCGGAGCGTATGCACATGAATTCCCGCGCCGATCAGCCCCTGAACGATCTCACCGAGCGGCGCACAGTCGCTCTCAATCTCTGATTCGATCTGAAGGCGCTCTCCGAGAATGGCTGCATGGTGATCACCCATAGTCCCCGATGCCAAAATAGCGTCTCCCGCCTGCGCATTCGCCGCCGCAATATCCAGTCCTTCCGGCACAAATCCGACACCGGTCGTGTTGATCAGAAGTCCGCCGTTTCCCTCCACGACTTTGGTATCCCCTGCAATAATCCGCACGCCTGCTTCCTCTGCTGTCTTCGCGAGACTGTGTACGACTCTCTCGAGCAGGGAAATCTCAAGCCCCTCCTCCATAATAAATCCGCATGTCAGATACTGCGGCACAGCGCCTCGCATAAGAAGATCATTGACCGTGCCGCACACGCAGAGCCTGCCGATATCTCCTCCCCGAAAAACAAGCGGCGTAACGACGAAACTGTCTGTCGTCACCGCAATCCGGCTGCTTCCGGGCACCACCGCGCTGTCCTCCATCCTGCTCAGCGTCTCATTCCGAAACGCCGACGCAAAGATTTCTCCGATCAGCTCGCCGGTCGCCTGACCGCCGCTTCCGTGTTCCATTGTAATTCTTGTTGCCTGAATCATAGATTCTGAAGAGTCCTTTCAAAAAGATGGATTTCTCAATTTCCGCCGGCTTGCCTGAAAACAGAAGCCAGATAGCCGGGGGTTGTTAATCGCCAGTCGACTTGCCAAGGATATATGTGTTGTCTTGCCTGAGGTTCCTTTGGTGGTTTGTCGGGGTTTGTTGGTGGCTTGCCGGGGTTTGTTTGATTCCTTACAGGGCGTGGCGGCAGGATCTTCTGGTGTTTCTTTGGTTCCTTGCCGGACGTGGCGGCTGGATCTTCTGGTGTTTCCATCAAGATTGCCGCCAAATGGCATTTCGTCGGAGCTTTTTCTGAATTCTTTCCACCAGAAAAGCTTACAGCCGGCTTTTCGTCGGTGTTTATAGC
>DLYC01000078.1 GCA_003447895.1 Lachnospiraceae bacterium
AAGCCCCGCGATCCAGCGGCACATCTCTCTCATCTCCTCTTCCGAGTCGTTCTCTCCGGGGATGATCAGGGTTGTCAGCTCCACATGGCAGGACTTCACGGCCCGCTCAATAAATTTCATGACCATGTCCCGGTCTCCGCCGAGCACGTCCCTGTAATATCTGTCGGTAAAGCCCTTCAGGTCGATATTCATCGCATCGATGCAGGGCAGGATCTCCTCCAGGACCGCGAGTTCCGCCGTCCCGTTGCTCACAAGCACATTCACCATTCCGGCCTCATGGACCAGCTTCGCCGTATCCCGCACGAATTCATAGCCGACCAGGGGTTCATTATAGGTGAAAGCCACGCCGACATTGCCCTTTCCGCGATAGTGGAGGGCTGTCTGCGCGATCTGGGAGGGCTGCACGAGCTCGGCCCGATCCGCGTACCGCATGGCCTCATCAGACCACGAGATGTCACTGTTTTGACAGAAGGGACAGCGAAGGTTGCATCCGTAGCTTCCCACTGACAAAATATAGCTTCCCGGCATGAATCTTCTGAGGGGCTTCTTCTCGATCGGGTCCAGTGCCAACGCGGTCACCCGCCCGTAATTGGAAGCTGTGACGATGCCTCCGGCGCAGATTCTCGCGCCGCAGAATCCGATCTTTCCTTCCTGTAGTTCGCAGTGTCTGAAGCAGACTTCACATCTTGCCATGACCGTCTCCTGATTCTAAATCGGTTCTTGTGGAATTCTCCCTATGCGCTCACCGGCGGACCGCGTCCTTCATCGACCTGACATAGGCTCCGACATGCGGCGCGGCCTCTCTGCCGTACTTCTCGAGAATCCTGATAATGGCGGAACCCACGATTGCTCCGTCGGAGAGCGCCGCCATTCGGGCCGCCTGCTCCGGCGTCGAGATTCCGAAGCCGATGGCGCAGGGAAGATCTGTGCTCTCCCGGACGACCTTGACGATGGAGGCAAGATCCGTTGTGATCTCGCTCCGCGTTCCGGTGACGCCAAGGCTCGAGACGATGTAGAGAAAGCCCTCGGCCTCCGAGGCGATCATGGAGATCCGCTTTTCGGAAGTGGGCGCGATCAGAGAGATCAGGTCTACGCCGCACTCGCGGCAAATCGGGAGAAACTCCTCTTTCTCCTCAAACGGAAGATCCGGAAGGATCAGTCCGTCGATCCCGATCTCCCGGCAGGTCCGGATAAATTTCTCCGCCCCATATGAGAATACCACATTGGCGTAGGTCATGAAAACCATCGGCACTGTGACATCCGTCCGAAGTTCCCTCACCAGGTCAAAAATCTGATCCGTCCTGACGCCTCCCGACAGCGCGCGAAGGTTCGCCGCCTGGATCGTCGGTCCCTCCGCCGTGGGATCCGAGAAGGGAATGCCCAGTTCGATGAGGTCCGCGCCGTTCGCGGCTGCCGCTCTGACTACTGCTGCCGTCGTCGCAAGATCCGGATCTCCGCAGGTGATAAAAGGAATAAATGCTTTTCCGTTTTCAAAGGCTTTGTGAATCCTACTCATGGAGGTCCTCCCCTCTGTAGCGGGCGATCGCCGCGCAGTCCTTGTCTCCGCGACCGGAGATCGTGATGACAATGATCTGATCCTTGGACATAGTCGGGGCGATCTTCATGGCGTGGGCAACCGCGTGGGCCGACTCGATCGCGGGGATGATCCCCTCTGTCCGGGAGAGAAATTCGAAGGCGTTTACTGCTTCTTCGTCCGTGACCGGCACATATTCCGCCCTTCCTATATCGTGAAGATAGGCGTGCTCAGGGCCGACGCCCGGATAATCGAGTCCCGCCGAGATGGAATAGACCGGGGCGATCTGCCCGTCCTCGTCCTGGCAGAAGTAAGATTTCATGCCGTGGAAGATGCCGAGCCTTCCGGTGGCGATCGTCGCGGCCGTCTCAAAGGTGTCGACGCCTCTTCCGGCCGCCTCGCAGCCGATCAGCCTCACGCCTTCGTCCTCAATAAAGTGGTAGAAGCTTCCGATCGCGTTGGATCCGCCGCCGACGCAGGCGATGACCGCGTCCGGAAGTCGACCCTCTTTTTCCAGGATCTGCTCTTTGATCTCCCTGGAGATCACCGCCTGGAAATCCCGAACGATCGTCGGGAACGGGTGAGGCCCCATGACCGAGCCCAGGCAGTAATGGGTATCGCTGATCCTGGAGGTCCACTCGCGCATCGCCTCGGAGACGGCGTCCTTGAGCGTCGCGGTTCCCGACTTGACCGGAATGACCTGCGCTCCCAGAAGCCGCATCCTGTACACATTGAGCGCCTGGCGGATCGTGTCCTCTTCGCCCATGAAGACAACGCACTCCATGTCCATCAGGGCTGCCGCCGTCGCCGTCGCCACGCCGTGCTGTCCGGCGCCGGTCTCCGCGATGAGGCGCGTCTTTCCCATTTTCTTTGCCAGAAGGGCCTGCCCGAGCACATTGTTGATCTTGTGCGCCCCGGTGTGGTTGAGGTCCTCCCGCTTTAAGTATATTTTGGCGCCGCCCAGCTCCCGCGTGAGCTTGGAGGCAAAATACAGCCTCGACGGGCGTCCCGCATAGTTGTTAAACAGCTCCTCCAGTTCCCGGTTAAAGGCCGTATCATTTTTGTAGGTATTGTACGCCTCTTCCAGTTCGATCACCGCGTTCATCAGTGTCTCGGGAATGTACTGCCCGCCGTGAATTCCAAATCTTCCTCTGCTCATTGTTCCCTCCGTATCGAAGCGCCCAATTGATCTCTCACGCTTCCTTCCCTGCCGCGGCGCTCTGCGCGAAATCCCGCACCGCTCTGACCGCCGCCATGATCTTGTCCGGATCCTTGACCTTGTCCGTCTCCACGCCTGACGAAATATCCACAATTCCGGGGCCGAGCCTTCGAAGCGCATCCGGGAGATTGTCCGGCGTAAGCCCGCCCGCAAGAATGAACCCGCGTTTCGGAACGCCTCCCCGGGATCCGGTCACAACGGACCAGTCAAATGCCTCTCCCGTCCCGTATCCGTTGTCCAAAAGCACCTCGTCCGCGGCACACTGCCGTGCCTTGTCGAGGTCCTCAGCGTCCCTGACCTTAAAGGCCTTCCAGACTGTGAGCCCCGACTGCTCCTTGATCTTTTTGATATAGGCGTTGTCTTCCTGCCCGTGGAGCTGGATCACATCGAGCCCGACAAGCTCCGCGACCTCCATTACTGTGTCCGCCGGCTGGTTGACGAAAACCCCGACCGCCCGGATTTCGGGCTTTAGCTGCTGCCTCAGGAGCCGGGCGGCAGCCGGTGTGACATTCCGGTGGCTTTTGGGGAAATTCAGGATAAAGCCCGCGTAGTCCGGCTGTGCCCTGTTGACATACGAGATGTCGCATTCCCTGAACAGGCCGCAGATCTTGATTCCGGGTCCCGCGCTCCCGGCGTCTGTTGTGATTCTCCCGCTCATCCCACTGCTTCCTCCTTTGGTCCGGGAAAGCGCTTCCGCCTCCCGCTCATTCCGCTGCCGTCTCCCACATCGCTCTCAGGAAAGCGCCTTTGTCCTCTGCCCGCATCAGGGCCTCTCCCACGAGGATCGCGTCCGCCCCCGCCGAGCGGAGCGATGCCGCGTCTTCCGCTGTCTTTACGCCGCTCTCCGCGACAAACAGGACGTCGTCCGGGATCAGATCCCGAAGCCTGCCCGCGTTCCCAAGATCTACGGAGAAATCCCTGAGATTTCGGTTGTTGACGCCGATCATCCTTGCGCCTGCATGCACGGCAGCGGCAATTTCCGCCTGCTCGTGGGTTTCCACCAGGGCGGCCAGCCCCAGCTCTTCACATAGCTCGAGGAAGCTTCTGACGGTCTCCGTATCCAGGATCGCGCAGATCAGAAGGACACAGTCGGCGCCCATACACTTGGCCTGGTACAGCTGGTATTCATCCACCACGAAGTCCTTTCGGATCATAGGCGTCTTTACAAGCGCCCGTATGTCCCGGAAGATCTCGTCTGACCCCAGAAACCACTTGGGCTCTGTGAGACAGGAGATGGCATCCGCGCCGGACGCCTCATATGAAAGAGCCGCCGCTTTGTAGTCGAAGACCGGGTCGATGAGTCCCTTGGAGGGCGACGCTTTTTTGACCTCGCAGATGATACTCAGGCCCGGTTTTCCGATTGCCTGATAAAACTTCTCTCCGCCTGCGCGGCCGCCCGCAAGAGCCATTTCCTTCATCTGTTCGGGACGGATCCTTTCCTTGTCCCTTGTTACGCGTACGCGGGCGTACTCTGCCAGCTGGTTCAGAATTGTCATCTGCTTCTCCTCACTCCGGTCTGTTGCTCACTTCAATGAGCTTCTCCAGTGTCCTCATTGCGGCGCCTGAATCGATCAGCTCTGCCGCCAGGGCGATGCCGTCCTTCAGGCTCTCCGCCTTGCCGCCGATATAAAGGGCCGCGCCTGCGTTCATCAGGACCGCGTCTCTCTTGTGTCCCCTCTCTTCGCCCCGCAGGATCCTTCTTGTGATCTCCGCGTTCTCGGCGGGCGTTCCGCCCTTCAGGTCCTCCTTCGCGCATCGCTCGATGCCAAAATCCTCAGGCTTTATTACAGTAGAGCGGAACCATCCGTCTCGGATCTCACAGACCTTCGTGGGGGCACTCACGGAGATCTCGTCCAGCTTGTCCATTCCGTAGACGACCATCCCGCGCTTAATGCCCAGGTTTACGAGAACCTGCGCCAGGGGTTCCACAAGATAATCGTCATAGACACCCAGAAGCTGCATGGAGGGCGATCCCGGATTGGTCAGGGGGCCCAGAATGTTGAACACAGTCCGAAATCCCAGTTCCCTGCGGATGGCGCCCACATATTTCATAGAGGTGTGGTATTTCTGCGCGAAGAAAAAGCACATGCCCACTTCCTCGAGAAGCTCCCGGCATCTGTCCGGGCTCTGGTTTATGTTCACGCCGAGTGCTTCGAGGCAGTCCGCCGTTCCGCTGTTGGAAGAAGCCGCCCGGTTTCCGTGCTTGGCCACCTTCATGCCGCCTGCCGCCGCGATCAGCGCCGACGTTGTCGAAATATTGAAACTCTGGGCGTTATCGCCGCCCGTCCCGACGATCTCGAAGAGCTCCATGTCCGTCTCCACCCTGGTCGCATGGTCTCTCATAGCGGCTGCGCAGCCTGCGATCTCCTCCGTAGTCTCTGCCCTTGCGCTCTTGGTCGACAGCGCCGCGAGAAATGCGGCATTCTGCGTGGCGGTGGTCTGCCCGCTCATGATTTCGTTCATCACGGTGTAGGCCTCCTTGAAGGTGAGGTCTCTCTTGCTTACGATCTTGACGATTGCTTCTTTGATCATGGTTTTGTCTCCTTTCCTATAGACCGGATAACTGCTGCACTCTCTGTCTGTCAGTAAAGGGACGCTCACTGTCGCGGCGTTCGCCTTATGTGTCCAATATGACTTTCAGGCATCTGTGAGCAAGCTCCCAATGCCTTCTGTCATATTGTCCACGCATGGCTCATTGCTACGCACAAAAAAGTCCCTGACAGAAAGTAAATTTCTGTCAAGGACGAATAGATTCATTAAATCCGGGTTCCAACCACCCATCAGATTATAATGCCCGACACTATCCGCGGTGCCACCTTGCATTCACGGTCTCCCGTGCTCTTAGCAGGATACTGACATATCCCCGGCAGTTAACGTCTGCCTTCGACGTCGCAGAATACTCGGAGCCCGGCCTTTGGCCGAAATCCCCTTTGACTGCGCCCTCGGAAGTCCATTCAGTGAAATGTCTCACGCTGCGATTCCACCATCCGCAGCTCTCTGGTGTGACAGGGAAGCCACCTACTTACTCTCCCTCAACGGTTTACTTATTTAATTTGCTAAAGTATTACACGATTTGACCCGCTTGTCAATCCCAAAACATCGAACAAACGATAGTTTTTGTCCGCAATATCATTTAGTGGAGCTAATCCCCTTCCGCGAAAGATCCGGGCTCACATCCTGATGCCTCAGTAGTGTCTCACCACTTCAAACCTCTGGAGCTCCACCCGGTTGTCCCACTCCGCGATTCCGGCTTTGCTCTTTGCGATCGCGATCTGCTGCTCCACCGTGTCGACGCCGTCCAGGTCAGGCAGGAGGAGCCCCCGCTTTCTGCCTTTTGTCACGATCACGCCGTAGCGCTTTACGTCCAGTTCGGCGGGAGACTGAATCGGCTCCGCCTCTCCCAGAACATCCACATTGATCTCCAGCCAGGGGAGCTCGTCCGCCCGGATCTCGTCAAACCGGGG
>DLYC01000288.1 GCA_003447895.1 Lachnospiraceae bacterium
GTTTCACAGGCACCGTAAAATCAGCTTTATAAAGTTTACAGAAATTTAATGGTGCCAGGCACCATAAACTTGCAGTTTATAAAGTTTATAAAAATTTAATGGTGCCAGGCACCATAAAGAAATGGGAAAGAGCCCTTCAGAATGAGTATCGATTGGTTTCGATACCTATTCTGAAGGGCTCTTTGAAAGGGGGGAAAATGATAAACAATACACTCGACAGGTTGGAAACGTTTTGAGGGGGGAGTACATTTCTTTGTGTCCCTGTCGATGTTGTAATCATATAGAAGAATTATGTTCAAATGGGGGATTTCCTGTGAAGAAAATGTGAAAACGGAAGATTTGACTTCTACTGGGGCGGGAGGGGCGGCGGCTGCAGCGCCGCCTGCCAGTGATTGAACCTCCGCCGAGGCATTCCTGCGCTATTTGTGATATTTGCGGCCGCCGAGGATCATGAAGGCGCGGTAAATCTGCTCGAGGACGAGGACGCGCGTCATCAGGTGCGTGAAGGTGAGGTCGGACAGCTTCCAGCGGACATTGGCGCGGGCGACGAGGGCGGGCGACGGGCCAAGGGACCCCGCGATCACGAAAACGAGGCTGGAGGAGGTGAGCTGCCACTCGCTGAGTTTTTTGGCGAAGGTCTCGCTGTCCCAGTGGGAGCCGTGGAGGTCAAGGAGGATGACGAAGTCGCTGTCCTTGATCTGGGCGAGGGCCCGTTCGCCTTCCTTGTCCTTGGCGATGGCGGCTTCTTTGTCGCGGTCGACGCGGTCGTTGGGTTCGTCGCGGACCTCGGTAATCTCTATTTTGGCAAAGGGCTTGAGGCGCTTTGTGTATTCTTCCTCCAGGGTGTGGAGGGCTTTGTCTTTCATTTTGCCGATGCAGAGTATGCGGATCATGGAGCGTCCTTTCCGGGAGTTGCGTCAGTTGGGGCGGATGAGTCAGGGGGACTGTCCCCTTGACTCAGACTGTCCCTCTGACTCATTTTATCATACTTTTTTTGTGAGTCTTGTACCGAAGCAGTTGTTGTTTGTTATAATGGGAATATGCAGACACCTATCGATTTTGGAAAGAATTTTTTGAATAGCTTTTTCAGCAGCAGGGATCCGGACTTGTGTCTTGAGGACATGGCCTATGATGTGGTCTGGATCACGCCCGGGCAGATGCTCCATTTCCGCACGGCCAAGGAGATCAGGGATTTTCTGGAGCAGGAGATGACAGCGAAACCGGAGCGCTATTATGTGGACATTGTTTCGATCAAGAGTTCCTACAGCACTTCGGATATTTCGACGGTTGCATACGAGATCAATCTCGTGTCCAAGGAGGAGGAGAAGGCCGTCTATCTTCGCTGCAGTATGGCAATCTGCAAGCGCGGGCAGCACTTTGAGATCACGTTTCTCCACATGTCCGAGAAGACCGGCCGGGCGGGGATGGAGCAGGTCAGGGAGTTTACCGAAAACCTGCCCTGCGGCGTCCTGATCTTTGCCAACATGAAGGACGAGGGGCTGAAGACTCTTTTTTATAATGACTATTTCTGGAAGAAGCTCCGCTACAAGGAGGATGCTTTTGAGAAGCAGATGGAGAGGGATCCCTTCTTCATGACCTCGGAGGAGGACCGCGAGAAGATCCGTCAAAAACTTGCCGAAATCCAGGGCACGAACGGCCACCTGGCGGTCAGCATGACGTTCTTTAGAAAGGACGGAAACCGCTTCCAGTACCGCATGATCGGCGCGCCGGCCTATCAGGAAGGCGACAACACGGTCTACTACTGTGTATTCCAGGAGACGACAGCCTTCAACCAGGTGCACGCGCAGATGCGGGAGAGAATCGCCTCAGCATCCGATATTTTGGCCAAAATACCGGGGGCGCTCTGTGTTTTGACCGGGGAGCCGGGGGATTGGAGTCCGGTTTATGTGAGCAGGACCTTCCCGGAGCAGTTCGGGCTGAGCATGGCGGCGTTCGCGGAGGAGGTCTCGAAGGACCCCTTCTGCCGGCTGGAGATGACGAGCTACACGAAGGAGCGGCTGGCGGAGAAGCATCTGGAGCTTCTGTCGGATGACCCGTATCTGGGGATGTTCGAGATGGAGCGCGCGGACGGGACCAGGCGCTGGACGGATGTCTATCTGGTCAACAGCGCGGACCACAACGGGAACCGGCTGAGGATGCTCTTCTACGTGGACAAGGACGACCAGCGCAAGGCGATGGATCTTCAGATCGCCAAGGCGGAGAACGCGTCCCGGATGCAGCAGGAGAGGGCGCGGGAGGAGATCCGCGCGGCGCAGGAGAAGGCGCAGAAGGAGGTCGAAGAGGCCCACACGACGGTCCGAAAGGAGATCGAGGACGCGCAGGCCAAGACGCAGGAGCAGATCGAGGCCTTCCGTCAAAAGATGAATGAGGTCCTGGAGTCGCAGAAGGGGTCGGCGGACAGCCGGCAGCTGCAGCTTCAGAAGGAATATGAGAAGAAGGAGCAGGAGCTGGAGAGGTCCTACGCGGACAAGGAAAAGCTCCTGGAAAAGCAGCTCGAGAATTACCAGCGGTCGCATGAGAATGAGCTCGCGAAGGTACAGCGGTCGGCGGACCTCATGAGAGGGAATTTTGACAGGCAGATCGCGGAGAAACAGGTGGAGGTCGACCGGCTCGAGCAGGAGCTCTCGAACGCGATGAACGCGCTTCGCGAGGCCGAGGAGCAGATGGAGAAGCTAAGGCGCAGCAGCGAGCTCCGGGAGAAGGAGCAGGCCAAAAACGTGGAGCGCCTGCAGCAGATGATCAACATGCAGTCCGGGCTGAACGAGTACAGAGCCGGGGAGGCTGCGCGGGCGGGTGCGGCGAGTGCCGTGCAGACGCCGGCGCAGGAAGATAGGGCGGCGTATTCGGGGGCTCGTGGCACGAGTGCGGGCGCGGCTGAGAGGCCCGGCGGAAGCTATTCAGGTGCGCGTGGCGCAGGCGCGGCACAGAGGCAAAATAGCGCGGCCGGCGGGTGGTTTGGCACCGACGGGGAGCCCGACCAGGTGGAAGTGGACGACCTGTTCGGCGATTTTCTGGAACAGAGACCGCTCTCGAGGGCGGGCGCGGCGCAGAGGCAGACCGGCGGTGGTGCCGGCATCGGCGGCGGTAACGGTAGCGGTATTGGCGGTGCCGGCGGAATTGCCGGCGGCAGAGGCGGGCGCGCGGGCGCACCCGGAAACGCAGCCCCGTCCGAGAGGCCGGCGGAGCGAAAGAACACGGTCATGGACGACCTGGTTGAGATGGCCGCCTCCAACGACAACGTTCTGAAGGAGGAGCTGTTCTCGATCGATGACTGCCTGGCCAATATTATGCTGCTCCAGGAGCCGGTCTGCGCAAAGAAGCGGATCCGGCTGGAGCTCAAGAAGAGTATTTCGGTGCCGGAGAAGGCCGTGGGCGACAAGGCCAAGCTTCAGAGGGCGCTCGTAAGTCTCCTCGAGAGTGTGGAGGAGCAGATTCCCTCGAACAGCGTGATCAACCTGGGATGCAGGGCGGACAAGGCGTCGGGCAACAGGGTGTTCCTGTACTTTATCATCCGGGACAACGAGAGCAGTATTGCCAACGAACTCATGCAGGGCATGTTTGAGAACAAGAGCGAGAAGGACGATCCCCTCCGCGCGGGGCTCTATATCGCGCGCGAGATCATCAGCGCCATGGGCGGAAATGTGAGAGTCCGGAGCCGCAGAGGCGAAGGGACGGAGATCACCGTGACCGTGTGCATGAGGCTTCCGTGACGGGAGGCCCGAGGG
>DLYC01000137.1:0-7686 GCA_003447895.1 Lachnospiraceae bacterium
CCGGTCACAATGTCCGCGATAATGTCCATAGGTTCTTCGTCCCTGGGATTGTCGGAAGTGATGATGCTAAGCTCCGCAAGCCTTCCGCTCACCTCTCCCATCTTGAAGCGGCGAAGTTTGGAGCGATTGCCGCCGCAGCCAAAGAGGCAGACCAGCCTGTGGGGCTCATATTCCCTGAGCGTAGACAGAAGGCTGTCCAGGGCCATCTCATTGTGTGCGTAATCGATCATCAGCGTGAAGTCATCGCTGACCTTTACCATCTCTATGCGTCCTCTGACGTGGACCTTGAGAAGGGCTTTCTGAATCTCCTCCGTTGTGACGTCAAAGTGTCTGCAGACGGCGATCGCGCACAGCGCGTTATAGACGCTGAATTTTCCGGGTGCCGGCACCTGCGCATGGAAGTCCAGAAGTCCCTTTACATCGAAGGAGACGCCCAGCTCTCCGTGCTTTTTAATAAGCTCCAGATTCTCCGCGTACAGGTCAGCCGAAGTGCTCAGTCCGTAAGTCTCCACGCTGCAGGTGTGGCCGTCCATGACCTGTCCGCAGTACTTGTCATCCACGTTGAAAATGCCGACTCTGCACTGCCGGAAGAGAAGGCTCTTGCAGGTCAGATATTCATTAAAGTCCTTGTGCTCCTTGGGACCTATGTGGTCCGGAGACAGATTGGTGAAAATCCCGAGGTCGAACAAAAATCCCTGCGTGCGGTGCATCTTCAGGGCCTGGGAGGAGACCTCCATGACAACTGCCTCCATTCCGGCGTCCGCCATGTCCCTGAACGTCTTCTGAAGGACAGTGGACTCCGGTGTCGTGTTGTGCGCCGGGATCCTCTTGTCGCCATACAGGATCTCAATGGTGCCGATAAGGCCGACCTTGAGCCCTGCTGCCTCCAGGATCGACTTGACCATATACGTCGTCGTAGTCTTGCCCTTGGTGCCTGTGACACCGATGATCTTCATTTCAGAAGCCGGATTTCCGTAATAAGCGGCCGCAATATAGGCCATTGCATAGCGCGTATCCTGAACGCGGATAATGACAGGGTCCTCCACCGGTGTCTTTCCTGCAAGGTGGGACAGATCCAGATCCTCCTGCACCACCAGGCCGGCCGCCCCCTTCATGAGGACCTCTTCCGCAAACTTATGGCCGTTGAGGGTCTCGCCCTTGATGCAGAAAAAAAGGCAGTTCTCCACAACCTCTCTCGAGTCATTGACGATCTCCGTGATCTCCCGCCCGCGAAGCGCACGGGCCCTGTCCGGGTCCGTAATGACCTCACCTGCCAAAGTATTGAAATGATAATCCAGTTTGCTGACCAGTTCCGAAATTTTCATATCCAGGTCTCCTAACGATAATATTTGTAAATCTGACTTTATTGTTCTTCTTCCGGTCCGGATCTCAGTCTTTTCTCACAAACCGGTAGTCCCTCATGACATACTGCACGCTCTCCCTCCCGTTCCAGGAGTTGAGATCCGGGTAGTACATCATAGATATTGTAACACTTCCTGCCCCTCTGAGAAGCCCCTCAAAGGTTCCTCTTCCGCCTTCTTCATCCAGTTTTTCCCGGAAATCTTCCGCGTCGCCGAACCGGATCAGGTCCATCCGGTATCCGGAATCATCCATTCCGCCGAAGCGGATGACATTCCGGTTCTTTCCCATAACGCGGGCCGAATACAGCCGGATATCCCTTGTGACAAACAATGGCTTGGGATTGGCGGTTCCGCAGGGCTCCAGAAGCGACAGCTCCTTCGTCCTCTCCAGGTCCAGAAACCGGGGCGGAAGCTCCATATCCGCATAGATCACTTCCTGAAGGTCCTCCTGTGTCAAAGTACAGTTGGCCTCCACCGTCTCGCAGAAAGTCCGGAAATTCTCCTCCTTCATCGTGAGACCGCCGGCCATCTTGTGCCCTCCGTACTTCACGAACAGGTCCTCACACGCATTCATCTGCGCGTACATATCATAATTTTCGATGGAGCGCCCTGAGCCCTTCAGGATCCCGTTTCCGGTATCCGTCAGCACAAAGGTAGGCCTGTGCATCTTTTCTTTGATCCTGCCGGCTATAATGCCCGCGAGAGACTCGTGGCAGTCCCTGAGAAGGAGTACCAGGACTCTCCGGCTCCCCATGTGCTCCTCTTCGATCAGGGCAGTCGCCTTGTCCGTGCCTTCCGTTGTCAGGCTCTTTCGGCTGTCATTGAGCTCCTTGAGCTGCTGCGCGCATCGGATCGCCGCGGAAGGGTCTTCCTCCAGGAACAGCTCCAGTCCCCGGATCGCGCAGTCCAGCCTTCCCGTCGCGTTCAGGCAGGGACCGAGAATAAAGCCCGCGTGGTAACTGGTGAGCGGCGTATCGGAGAGCCCGGTGACCATAAGAAGCGCCTTTAGCCCGACATTGTCCGTATGGGATGCCATCCTGAGTCCTTCCCTGACCAGGATCCGGTTCTCATCTATAAGGGGCATGACGTCACATACCGTCGCAAGGCCCGCGAAGGGAAGAAGATGATCCGCAAGCTCCCTGTATTTTGCCTGACCTTTTCCGCCAAAAACTCTCTCTGCCAGAAGAAGACAGATCTTGTAAGCCACGACCGCGCCGCAGATTTCCCGAAAAGGGTATTCCTGCCCGCCGGTGAGCTCCTTGGGAATCTTCGGGTCCACGACCGCCTCCGCCGGAGGAAGCTTGTATTCCCGGGTTCCGTCTTCCCTGACTTTGAACGGAACTTCGTGGTGATCCGTCACGATCACGGTAAGCCCCATCTCCCCGGCCATTCTCAGCGGCTCCGAGGCCGCGATCCCGTTGTCACAGGTCATGAGCAGGGAGGCTCCGTCCTCACAAGCTTCCCGCACCAGCCTCTCGTTCACGCCGTACCCGTCCCGCAGTCTCTCCGGGAGCACCGCGTCCGCCTTCGCGCCGCACTGTCTGAGCCCGTATACCAGAATATAGGAGGAGCAGATTCCGTCCACATCATAATCGCCGATGATCCGGATCTTCCCGCCCTCCTCAATCTTTTGGCACAAAAGATCGACCGCCTTCTCCGCGTCCGGCAAAAGCCGAGGGTCATGCAGGTCTTCTGTCGTCCCCTCCAGGAACTTTCTGGTCTCCTCTGTGCCGATCACATCGCGGTTCCGGATCAGCCTGGCCAGGATCGGAGATATGCCGCACTCCCTGGCTATGCCATTAAAATCCGCCCTCTTGGCGGTTACCATCCACTTGCTTTCGTTCGCCATCATGACTCCCCGGCAACAAACAAAGGAACGGAAGTTTGATCCGTTCCTTCGCTTTAACCTTAGTTAGATATCTGTTTTCAGACAGTGATCTTGGCCTTGTTTCTCTCCTCAGCCTCTTTCTGTCTCTGCTGCCTTCTCTCCTTCTTGGAGAGGTTGGTCTTTTTCTTCTTGCTCTGTCCGGAGGCGCCGTTTCCGCCGTTGCCGGAGCCACCGTTTCCGCTGTTGTCAGAACCGCTGTTATTGTCCTTGTCAGTGCCGTCCTTCGCGCTCTTGTCGGAGCTGCCGGTAGCCGGGATGTTGTCATCCTTGGCGCTGGCAATCTTGGTGCGGAGCAGATGCCACAGGGGACCTGCGATGCAGACGGAGGACCAGCATCCTGCAACGATACCGACCATCAGGGGCAGTGCGAACTCCTTGACGGAGGCAACGCCGAAGATGTAGAGAGCAAGGACCATGAAGAATGTTGTCAGGGAAGTAAAGATACTTCTGGAAAGTGTCTGGCTGACACTGATGTTGACAACTTCTTCGAGGGACTGTCCGCTCTTTCTGATCTGAAGATTCTCGCGGACACGGTCAAATACGACGATCGTCGCGTTGATCGAGTAACCGACGATTGTCAGCATGCAGGCGATAAATGTGCTGCCCACGCTGATTCGGATCAGCGCATAAGCCGCCAGAACGATCAGGCAGTCGTGTGCAAGGCAGATGACCGAGGAAGCGCCAAAGCGCGCGTCCTTGAATCGGAACCAGATGTAGATCAGCATCAGGACCAGGGCCACGATGACTGCGTTGACCGCTGCGGTCTTCATCTCGGAACTGATCGTGGAGCTGATGGTCTCGGACGTGATATTGTCCTTGTCCACCTGGAACTGATCCTGAAGAGCTACCGCCAGGGCTGTGCTCTTTTCTTCATCGAGCTCCTGTGTCTTGAAGATCACTTCGCTGCTGCCGGCGACCTTCTGAACCTGAGGGTTGGTATCGCCCGTCACTTCCGTGATGACCGGAACGACTTTCTCATTGATCTCATCGAGGCTCATGTCCTCGTTAAATGTAACATTGGTCGAAGTTCCGCCGACAAAGTCAAGGCTGTAGTTCAGGGCGCCCTTTCCGCCGGAAGCGTTGATGCCCATTCCCACAAGTCCTGCGACGATGATCACTGCGGAGATCACGAATACCATCGTTCTCTTCTTGACAAAGTTGATCACCTTGACATCTCTGCCTCTGCCGTAGAGCTTCTCGTTGGTTGCTCCGAGGGCATAGAAGATGTTCATAAGAAGCCTTGTCACAAACAGAGCCGTGAACATGGACACAACGATACCGATCGCCAGTGTGTAGGCGAATCCCTTGATCGTACCGGATCCAAGGAAAGCCAGGACTGCTGCGGCGATCAGAGTAGTCACGTTACCGTCGATAATAGCGGAAAGCGCCTTGTCATAACCGCTCTTCATAGCCATCCTGACAGTCTTGCCCGCATGGATCTCCTCGCGGATACGGGCGAAAATGATCACGTTCGCGTCGACCGCCATACCGATGGAGAGCAGGATACCTGCGATACCGGGCAGTGTCAGAGTGACATCAAATGCGTTGATGATAATGGTAATAAGAAGTACATAGATGCACAGTGCCAGTGTAGCGCAGAGACCGGGCAGCCAATAGACTGCGCACATAAGCGCCGCTACCAGGGCAAAGCCGAGAATTCCGGCTGTCTTACTGGTTCTGATCGCATCCTGACCGAGCTGCGCGCCGACTACCTGGGAGCGGAGTCTCTGAAGTTCAACCTTCAGTCCACCGATACGGATGTTGGAAGCAAGGCTCTCCGCCTCTTCGATGGTGCTCTCACCGGTGATCACGGCGCGTCCGTCTGTGATCGCAGCCTGTACTCTGGGAACGCTGATAAATCTGCCGTCATAGTAGATACCGATGGTCTCGCCCGCCGCGTAAGCCTTTGTCGTGGCATCCGCGAACTTCTGCTTGCCTTCGTCCGTGAACTGCAGGGAGACAACGATCTCCTGATTGTTCATGCTGTCGCTCTGATAACCGGCCTTAGCTTCCTGGACATCGGTTCCTTCCAGAACGATATCGCCGTCCGCTTTGAGCTGGTCCAGTTCCTTGTTCAGCACATAAGCGGTGTTTCCGTCAGCGTCTGTGCCGAGCTGATAGTTCTGATTTCCTTCGTCATCCGTCTGCCTGATAAAATACAAAGAGCCGGGCTGACCCAGTTCATTCAGAATCTTATTGGTCTCTTCGACTCCGGAAATTCCGGGGATCTCGATGTTGATCCTGTCTGTGCCTTCCCTGTAGACCTGTGCCTCTGTGCTGTACTGGTCAACACGCTGCTGAAGCTTATAGACTGTATCGTCCATATCTTCATCCGTGGGGGTCTGGTCGCCCACTGCCTCGTATGTAATACTTGCGCCACCCGCAAGATCCAGGCCAAGCTTGATGTTGTGATAAGATCCTCTGTGACCGTTTCCGATACCCACCAGTGCGGTAAATGCCAGAAGTCCGGTAATCACCACTGTGAGGATCAGAGCGGTTACTGCTCTCGATTTTTTCATGCTGCATCTCCTTTTATCTATCATGATTGCAGGTCAGTACTCCCAAAAATGCCTACAACCTTTCAAATTATAGCACTGCGGCTTTCCAATGTAAAATGCTTTTTGCCGGTTGTTGCGGGAAGTGGGGGTCTTGTCTTCGGCGTGTTCTTGATCGGGGGCGTTCCATAGCTCGTTTGGGCTGTGGCGGTGTGTTGTCAAGTGCTGTCTCCCGTGGCGTTGGGCGGTTGGGCTGTAGCGGTGTGTTGTCGAGCGCTGTCTCCCACGGTGTTGGGCGGTTGGGCTGTAGCAGTGTGTTGTCGAGTGCTGTCCCCCATTTCATCAGAAATATCAGTCATTATGTCGGCAAAACGCGCACGTAATTCCGTTTTTTCATTTAGTGATGGGGGACTGAGTGCTAATAAATGGATTTATAGCCCAAACTTGAAACTTGAATGACGCTGCTCTCCAAATCTTCACAATTAGCCGGATATTCTGCCCTGCTCTGCACCTGAGTCAGAGGGACTGTCCCTCTGACTCAAGCCTTGACAAACCGGAAACCGGATAGGAGAATACTGTCATTAAAAACGAATGGAGCCAAAGAAATCTGATGGAAACAACAGGGAAGACAGAAATAAGCGGGCAGACACCTGCACCCGCCCATCATTTGAAAATCTATATAGCGGAGCTTCCATCCGATTCCCGCCCGGAACCGGCCGGAAAAAGAAAAACCGCCAAGGCGGAGTCCGCCCTGGCGCGAGAATTGTCTAAGAGAGCTCTATTGGATTATTTGAGGGATAAGTCGGCACAAGATACGCAGGGTCAGGACCGGAAGCCGGAAGACGATCCGGCTATAGAAGGGACTCTTCAGGAAGTCCGGTCAGAGGGTGGAAAGCCATTCTTCCCGGATTACCCGGAGTTTCATTATAATATCTCCCACTCCGGCGGCATCGTGATCTGCGGAACTCTCCTGTCCGAACCAGCCAATGGAGAGGCGCCCCACAGCGGCATAGTCTCTGAGCCCATCGGGATCGACATTCAGAAAATTCCCGATCATCCGAAGCAGGTTCTCGGGATCGCCGACCATTTCTTTTCCCATGAGGAGAAGGAATCCCTTCATAAGTTGTCAGACACCGGAAAGGAAGACGATACGAAAGCCGCGCTCCTTCTCTTCACCCGCTACTGGACGGCCAGGGAAAGCTACATGAAACTGACCGGCCGCGGCCTGCGGGAATCCTTCCGGAGTTTCCGTCCGGACCTGGAGGCCGGACAGATTCTTCCCGGCACCACGGACGAATCCTCGGCAGGCGGAATCTACCTCACAGAATGTCAGGCCCCCGAAGGCTTCTGCATCACCGCGTGCACATACAAAGTGCCGGGCACCACAAAGTTCTTATAAACCCGGTTTATAAAAATTTAATGGTGCCTGGCACTATAAACTTTGTTATTTTCTTTTCTTCCACAGCTTCCGGACCGCATCCAGGACAAGGTCCACAGGTTCGAGAACTTCGTTCATTGCTTCGCGCAAAAAAACTGCCGCACGTGCAGATCAGGATCCCATCGTACGGCAGTTTATCCTCTTACCTCTAAATTCTATTTATTTTTCAATGATTGCAATGGAGAGCTCCTCCAGTTGCTTCTCATCCACCACGTTGGGCGCCTCGCTCATGAGGTCCACCGCATCCTTGTTCTTGGGGAATGCCATGACATCGCGGATACTCTCGGCGCCGGTCATCAGCATTGCAAAGCGGTCGATGCCGTACGCAAGACCTGCGTGCGGAGGGACGCCGTACTTGAACGCTGTCAGAAGGAAGCCGAACTTCTCCTGTGCCTCCTCGGGTTTCAGACCGATCACCTCGAACATCTTCTCCTGAATGTCATTCTGGTGGATTCTGACACTTCCGCCGCCCAGCTCAACGCCGTTGAGGACGATGTCATAGGC
>DLYC01000137.1:7745-8096 GCA_003447895.1 Lachnospiraceae bacterium
TGAGGACGATGTCATAGGCCTTCGCTCTCACAGCGCCGGGATCAGAGTCGATCAGGTGCCAGTCCTCATCCATGGGCATTGTGAAGGGATGGTGCATCGCAACAAATCTCTCCTCTTCATCGCTCCACTCAAGAAGCGGGAATTCCACGACCCACAGGAAGTTGAACTTGTTGTGGTCGATCAGGCCCAGCTCCTCGCCGAGCTTGAGTCTCAGGGCACCGAGCACGTTCCAGACGATCTTGTTCTGGTCCGCCGCGATGAGAAGAAGGTCACCCTTCTCGCCGTGCATTCTCTCTGCGATCGCCTTGATCTCCTCTTCTGTCATGAACTTGGCAAAAGAGCACTTGACGC
>DLYC01000093.1:0-253 GCA_003447895.1 Lachnospiraceae bacterium
GCATGAAGTGCCGCGGCGTGTACGAAACTCCCGGCGGCACCATCCTCTACAAGGCGCATGAGACCCTCGAGAGCATCTGCCTCGACAAGATGACCATGCACGAGAAGCAGAGACTGTCCATCACCTTCGCGGAGCTTGTCTACAACGGTCAGTGGTTCACCCCGCTGAGAGAGGCGCTCTCCGCCTTTGTCGACAAGACTCAGGAGAAGGTCACCGGCTATGTTAAATTGAAGCTCTACAAGGGCAACATCAT
>DLYC01000093.1:310-1005 GCA_003447895.1 Lachnospiraceae bacterium
AGGGCAACATCATCAAGGCGGGCGTCGACAGCCCCTACAGCCTCTACAGCGAGGAGATCGCGACCTTCGGCGAGTCCGACTATGATCAGCAGGATTCCGCAGGCTTCATCAACCTCTACGGTCTGCCGATCAAGGTCCAGGCGATCGTGGACAGCAAGAATCACTAAGGCTCCTTTTGGTAAAAGGAGCTGTCAGCGAAGCTGACTGAGGAATTGCAGGAATCGTCGCCGCAGGCGACCACCAAAAAGAATGAAATAATGATGCTGTCTATGGGTCGGATTCTGTCCGACCCTCACGGCGTATATAAAGGAAGATATGTATGGCTAAAATGTGGGCGGGACGTACCGCCGGAGATACCAGCAAAACAGCGGACGAGTTCAACTCATCCATCGGCTTTGACAGCCGCATGTACAAGGAGGATATCACAGGCTCCGTCGCTCACGCGAGGATGCTCGCTAAACAGGGCATCATCTCAGCCGAAGAAGCCGACGTCCTCTGTGAGGGACTCGCGGGCATCCTCGAGGACATCTCCTCGGGCAAGCTCGTGATCGATGAGAACGCCGAGGATATCCACATGTTCGTCGAGGAAGTGCTGACCAAGCGCGTCGGCGATGTGGGCAAGAAGCTCCACACCGCGCGTTCGAGGAACGATCAGGTCGCGCTCGATCTCAGGATGTACCTGATGAACCGCGTCG
>DLYC01000093.1:1136-3002 GCA_003447895.1 Lachnospiraceae bacterium
TGCCCGGCTATACCCATCTCCAGCGCGCCCAGCCGATCCTGTTCGGTCATCACCTGATGGCGTACGCGATGATGCTTCTGCGCGACAAGGATCGCCTTTCGGACTGCAAAAAGCGCATGAACGTGTCGCCCATCGGCTGCTGTGCCTTGGCGGGTACGACCTATGACACCGACCGTTATTTCGAGGCGGAACAGCTCGGCTTCGACGATATCGCCCTGAACTCCCTCGACGGTGTTTCCGACCGCGACTTCGTCGTCGAGCTGTTGTCGGATATCTCGATATTGATGATGCACCTCTCGCGTCTGTCGGAGGAGATCATCCTCTGGTCGAGCTGGGAGTTCGGCTTCGTTGAACTTTCCGACGCCTACACCACCGGCTCGTCCATCATGCCGCAGAAGAAGAACTCCGATATGGCGGAGCTGGTACGCGGCAAGACCGGTCGCGTCTACGGCGATCTGATGGCGGCGCTGACCATGCTCAAGGGTCTGCCGCTCGCCTACAACAAGGATATGCAGGAGGACAAGGAGCCGGCCTTCGACGCGATCGATACGGCAGAAGCGTGCATCTCCCTGTTCAGCGGCATGCTCTCAACGATCACGTTCCGGAAGGATGTCATGCGGATGAGCGCGGTGAGAGGCTTTACAAATGCCACGGACGCTGCCGATTATCTGGTGGTAAAGGGCGTGCCTTTCCGGGACGCGCACGGGATCATCGGAAGGCTCGTTCTGTACTGTATCGATCAGGGAAAGAGCATCGATGACCTGAAGATCGGGGAGCTGAAGTCTTTCAGTGAGGCTTTTGACGAGGATGTCTACGAGGCCATTTCTCTTAAGACATGTGTGGAAAAGCGCCTGACACTGGGCGCGCCGGGATCCGCTGTGATGGACAAAGTGATCGAGGCGGAGTCGAAGTGGCTGAGCGGCTGGCGAAGCAGCATTCAATAAACAACTGTCAATGAACTTAAATGATGGAGGTAATAAAAATGAACAAGAAACTTCGAGTGGGTATCCTTGGCGGGACCGGTATGGTCGGACAGCGCTTTATCGCGCTTTTGGAAAACCATCCCTGGTTTGAGGTGACGACGATCGCGGCAAGCCCCAGGAGCGCCGGAAAGACCTACGAGGAATGCGTCGCAGGAAGATGGAAGATGGATACCCCGATCCCGGAGTCCGTAAAGGGCATTGTTGTCAAAAATGTCCAGGATGTTGAGGCAGTCGCTTCCGAGGTGGATTTCTGCTTCAGCGCCGTAGATATGAGCAAGGACGCGATCCGGGCGATCGAAGAAGAATATGCCCGCACGGAGACACCGGTCGTCTCCAATAACAGCGCGCACCGCTGGACGCCGGATGTACCGATGATCATTCCGGAGATCAACCCCGAGCACAGCGCCGTGATCGAATTCCAGAAGAAGAGACTCGGCACGACGCGCGGATTTATCGCCGTAAAGCCCAACTGCTCGATCCAGAGTTATACCCCCGCTCTTGCGGCCTGGAAAGAGTTTGAGCCCTACCAGGCGGTCGTCTCCACCTACCAGGCAATTTCCGGCGCGGGAAAGACCTTTAAGGACTGGCCTGAGATGAACGGAAATATCATCCCCTATATCGGCGGGGAAGAGGAGAAGAGCGAGAAGGAGCCCCTCCGCATTTTCGGCCACATTGAGAACGGCGTGATCGTGCCCGGTGACGGCATCACGATCACAAGCCAGTGCATCCGCGTGCCGGTGCTCTACGGCCATACGGCCACTGCCTTCGTCAACTTCAGAAAGAATCCCACCAAGGAGCAGCTGGTTCAGGCGCTCAGGGATTTCAGCGGCGTTCCGCAGAAAGAAAATCTGCCCAGCGCGCCCAAGCAGTTTATTCAGTACCT
>DLYC01000093.1:3183-7421 GCA_003447895.1 Lachnospiraceae bacterium
CACAATACGATCCGCGGCGCTGCCGGAGGCGGCGTTCTGTGCGCGGAACTTCTCACAGCACAGGGGTACATCACGAACAAATAACAAGCACAAGAGAGTGTGAATGAAGAAGAGAGTCTTTATAGCTGAAAAACCCAGCGTAGCCCGGGAGTTCGCCGGCTCGCTGGGTATGCGTTTTACGTCGAGAGACGGATATATGGAGGCGGAAGATACGATTGTGACCTGGTGTGTGGGACACCTGGTCACAATGTGCTATCCGGACGCCTATGATCCCGCCCTGAAAAAGTGGTCCCTGAGCACCATACCCTTCATCCCGGAGAACTACAAATACCAGGTGATCGACGGGGTGAAGAAGCAGTTCGGGATCGTCAGGAAGATCCTGACGGACAAGGACGTGGATACGATCTATATCTGCACCGATTCGGGAAGAGAAGGGGAATATATCTACAGGCTCGTCGCGCAGCACGCGGGCGTCAAGGGCAAAAAACAGCTGCGGGTGTGGATCGACTCTCAGACAAAGGAAGAGATCCTGAGGGGGATCCGGGAGGCGAAGGACGATTCCGAATACGATCACCTCGGCTCCGCCGCCTATCTTCGCGCCAAAGAGGACTACCTGATGGGAATCAATTTTTCCCGCGCGCTGACGCTCAAGTACGGAGACGGGATCAGCCGGATGATGGGCACCCGGTATTCCGTGATCGCGGTCGGACGCGTCATGACCTGTGTTCTCGGCATGGTCGTAAGGAGGGAGAGAGAGATCCGGGACTTCGTAAAGACCCCATTCTTCCGGGTTCTCGGGAAGTTTCGGCCGGCAGCGTCCGAAACGGAGGAGTTTATCACCGCGGAGTGGCATGCCGTCGAGGGCAGCCGCTATTTTGGCACGCCGGCGCTCTATAAAGAAAACGGATTTAAGGAGAGAAAGGACGCGGAGGCCCTGATCGAGTATCTGCAAAAGCCCATCTCGGAGGGGGACTGCAGCATCCTCTCCGTAAGCCGTAAGAAGGAGAAGAAAAATCCGCCGCTTCTTTACAATCTGGCCGAGCTTCAGAACGACTGCTCCAAATTCTTCAAGATCAATCCCGACCAGACCCTGAAAGCGGCGCAGGACCTGTACGAAAAGAAGCTCACGACTTATCCAAGGACGGACGCAAGGGTCCTCTCGTCGGCGGTGGCCAAGGAGATCGGAAAGAACCTGAAGGGCCTCTCCGTGCTTCCGATGTACCGCCCCTATCTTCAGAAAATCCTGGAGAGCGGATCCTATAAAAAGATCGGAAGCACCCGGTATACGGACGACAAAGCGATCACGGACCACTATGCGATCATCCCCACCGGAGACGGGCTGGGCGCGCTTCCCTCCCTACCGGAGACGACCGCCAAGGTTTATGAGCTGATCTGCAGAAGATTTCTCGCTGTCTTTTATCCTCCCGCTGTTTTTGATAAAATAGCGCTGGAGATCCGTCTCGGGACAGAGCAGTTCTCGGCATCCTTCCGGACCTGCGTGGAGAAGGGATACCTGGAAGTCATGGAATATTCCTTCCGCGCAAAGAAAGGCGAAGAGGCTGACAGGAAGGAGGAAGAGGACAGAAACGGCGATGCGAAAGTGCCCTCCTTTGTAAAGGACCTGAAAAAGGGAAAGGCAATGGAGTGCCTCGGACTTGAGATCCGGGAGGGAGAGACCAAGCCTCCCAAGAGGTATACTTCGGGAAGCCTGATCCTCGCCATGGAAAATGCCGGGCAGCTGATCGAAGAGGAGGAACTGAGGGAGCAGATCAGGGGAAGCGGGATCGGTACCAGCGCGACAAGAGCGGAGATCCTGAAAAAGCTCTTCAGCAACAAGTACCTGTCGCTGAACGCAAGGACCCAGATCATTACCCCCACTTTTCTCGGAGAGATGATCTACGACACGGTGGACTGCTCCATTCGCTCTCTTCTTAACCCCAAACTCACGGCCAGCTGGGAGCTGGGGCTCACCAGAGTGGCGGAAGGCACCGTCACCGAGGCGGAGTACATGGAGAAGATGAACGGATTTGTGGCGCGCAATACGGACAATGTCAAAAACAGCAACTTTTCCGGTGCGCTGTGGTCCATGTATCAAAGGGACAGTCTCTACTATCCGAAAAAGCCGGAAAGCGCGGCGCCTTCCCGGAGCCGCAAAAAGAAGTCGAAGTGACAAACGGGAAAGAAGAAATCAAGCCTATTGAATGAGGGGGGAACGATATGAATCTGAAAGACTTTACCATCAGCAATCTGTTTGACCTGAATGAGACGATCGCAAAGGAACTCTTTGAGGGAAGGGAATACCCCTGGGAAGTGCTCGGCGACATCAGCAGTTTCATCAAAAAGCTCGGACCGACCCTCCCGGAGGACCGGTTTGAGAAGAGAGGGGAGGATATCTGGGTGGCCAAAAGCGCGAAGATCTTCGACAGCGCCTACATCGGCGGACCCTGCATTATCGACGAGGACGCGGAAGTGAGACAGTGCGCCTTTATCCGCGGAAGCGCGATCGTGGGAAAAGGCGCGACGGTCGGAAACTCCACAGAGCTCAAGAACGTCGTCCTCTTCAACAAGGTGGAAGTTCCTCACTACAACTACGTGGGAGACAGCGTACTTGGTTTTCACGCCCACATGGGTGCCGGATCCATTACCTCCAATGTGAAGGCGGATAAGAAAAATATAGTCATCCACTGCGGTGACGAGCACAGGGAGACAGGACTTCGAAAGATCGGGGCCATGCTCGGAGACTGGGCGGACATAGGATGCAACAGCGTTCTCAATCCCGGCAGTGTCGTCGGAAGACACACAAACCTGTATCCCCTCTCTATGGTTAGAGGCTGTATTCCGGCTTATCACATTTATAAAGACAAAGACAACATCGTGGAGAAGAAAGCGGAATGATCTCAAAATTAGACAACTGTCTGAACTACATACGAAGTATTACAGATTTTAAGCCCAAAGTGGCCCTGGTCCTGGGATCGGGGCTCGGCGGGTTTTCGCGCCAGATCGCCGGTGTGGAGTGCGTGATCCCTTACGAGAAGATTCCGGGATTTCCTGTCTCCACCGTATCCGGGCACGAGGGCAAATTTGTCATGGGTCATCTCCATGGCGTGCCTGTGATCTGCATGGACGGCCGGATCCACTACTACGAGGGATATACGCCCGAGGAAGTTGTGCTCCCGATCCGCGTCATGAGAGCGATGGGCGCGGAGATCCTGTTTCTCACGAACGCAGCCGGAGGAATCCGAAGCGACTTAAGTCCCGGGACGCTCGTACTTCTCAGGGATCACATCTCTCTCTTTATGAGAAACCCTCTGATTGGCCCCAATGATCCTCATGTGGGGGAGAGATTCCCGGATATGTCGGACGTCTATGATCACGACCTGCGGGTACTGATCAGGAGAGTCGCGGAGGAGGAGAATCTCGAACTGCAGAGCGGCGTTTACTGCCAGCTCACCGGTCCCTCTTACGAGACCCCCTCTGAGGTCATGCTCCTCGAGAGACTGGGCGTCGATATGGTCGGAATGAGCACTGTCATAGAGGCGATCGCGGCAAAACATGCCGGCATGAAAGTCTGCGGAATTTCCCTGATCACCAATTACGCGGCCGGATTACATTCCTCTGCATTGACCCATGAGGAGGTAAAGGAGGCCGGTGCAAAGGCGACTCCCAGATTTTCCAGGATCGTCAGCCGTTCAGTCGCGGCAATGAAGGATATTTGACATTTATGGAGACCTATTTGGTAATGATCGGGCTGGTCGCCCTTTTTCTCGTCCTTTCCGCCCTGATCGGAATGCGGGACGCTAAGAGAGCGGACGAGAAAGAAAAAGCAAAGCTCCTCTCCCAATTCGGGAAGAGAGGAAACAAAGAGTATCCGGACGGCCGATACGCGCAGATCTGCGCGTATTGGAAAAGACATCCGGGCGTTTTCGGGATCGATGACATCACCTGGAATGACCTGGACCTGGATCTTCTGTTTCGAAGCATGGATGCCACCTGCAGCAGCGCGGGAGAGGAATACCTCTACCGGCTCCTTCGCTCTCCGCAGACGGACGGAAAGTCCCTCTGCAGCGAGGAAGGAATGCGGTGGTGGGCTTCGCACGACAAGGAGAGAGTCCGCGTCCAGCGGTTACTTCAGATTCCGGGAAGAAGCAGCAAATACTCCGTATACGATTACCTGGACATTTGTGGAAATCTCAAGGACAGAAGTCCGCTTGAAGACCTGCCTGCGATCGTGCTTCCCC
>DLYC01000100.1 GCA_003447895.1 Lachnospiraceae bacterium
CCATGACGGGCATCTGAATATCCATAAGAACCGCGGAATAATACCAGGGATCGGTCCGCTCGATCATGGAAAGCGCTTCTTTTCCGTTTTCCGCCGACTCCACCTTAAAGCCGTCTTCCATGAGAATCTCCTCGGCGATCTCTCTTCCAAGCGGGTTGTCCTCTACAAGAAGGAGCCTCCGGCCCTCGATCCATCCCGCGTCTCCGACGCGGCTTACGCCCGCTTCCCTTCTCTCCCGGAAGATGGCCATGTCGTCATCGGTACTCTCCGAAAACGGGACGGGTTCTTCCCCGGACGGGGCGGATTCCGCGGTCCGGGTCCTCTCGGAATCGTCTCTGACAACCGGCCTGAACTCGAGGATCACGGTAAATTTGGTGCCCACGTTCAATTCGCTCTCCACGCTGATGTTCCCGCCCATGATATCGACGATCCCCTTTGCGATGGACATGCCAAGGCCGCTTCCGCAGCTGTTGTTCTGCGGCCTTGAGCTCTCCCTCTCGAAGGGCTCAAATACATTGGGCAGAAACTCGGGGCTGATCCCGATTCCGTTGTCACTGATCACAAACTCATAGCTGTTGTAGCGCCGGGCCTTTCCGCTTCTTTTCTGGATGATCTCCAGACTGACGGTACCACCGGGATCGGTGTATTTGACCGCGTTTTCCAAAAGATTGAGGAGAAGCTGCGTGATCTTGGTGTCATCGCAGTAGACATCCGGCGAAGTGACGGTATCCATCTGAATGAGAAAAGTCTGATCTTTGGCCTGGACCTGGGGCTGCAGGATCTCCCGGACGTTTTCCGCGATCTCGCGTAGGCTGCTCTTTTTCTCCTTGATCGTGACCCTTCCGCTCTCGATCCTGCTCATATCGAGCACGTTATTGATAAGCCCTAAAAGATGCCTTCCCGAAGTCTTGATCTTCTCGAGCGCGTCCGCGACCTTTTCGGGATCGTCCAGATGATTGGATGCGATGCCGGTGAGTCCTATGATCGCGTTGATGGGTGTCCTGATGTCGTGGGACATGCTGGTCAAAAATGTGCTCTTTGCCGAATCCGCGCTTCTTGCTCTGTCAAGCGCCTCCTCGAACAGCTTCCTCTGCTGCATCTCCCTGCTCATCTCCTCCTGTATACAGGAGACGCCGACAAACGCTTTGTGGCCGCTGTCCGCGCGGATCACTCTCATCCGGAAATACTCGGGCCCCCTGCCCGTGATCGCCCGGAACACGACGTTGCAGGACTCTTCGCTCTCCATTTTCATCCGCAGGTTCTCAAGGCTGACCGCTCCGATAAAGAGATTGTAGTCGTAAGAATACAGGCGGCTCTCGGCAATCTCGAGCATCGTCGCGGAAAAGCGCTCTTTGAGGAGCCCCGATATGTACCTGGAAAACCTTCCGGACAGTTTAAAGATATCGTAAGTGTCTCTGCTAAGATCCAGCATCAGCGCGACTTCATATTCTCTGAGCAGTGCCTCCAGGACCACTTTCTGCAAAGAAGTGAGCCCGCTCTCCGGCACGGCCTGTTCATCTCCCGGTGTAAGGCCTCGTAATTTATTATTTTTCATGATACAATGCCTCTCTGATTCCATTATATGTCTGCTCATTCTATGATACCATTTCAGACACAAAAAAACTCAGGATCCTTTACAATTTACTGTTTTAAAATAGCAGGAACATGTTATAATAGGCAGAAACGAGTGCATTCTTGTATACAATGATTCAAAAATCAGGAGAATGAATATGAACTACGATCACGGTTTCCACGATGACAATATTTTGGCAAGATTTTTCGGAAGATCTTCCAACTATACAGACATTCCCAATCCTCTTTTCAAGGAATACAACGTCAAGAAGGGACTTCGAAATGAGGACGGGACCGGTGTCCGGATCGGCCTTACAAAGGTCTGCGATGTTATCGGTTACACCACAGATGAGGAAGGAAAAGTTATTCCCTGCGAGGGCGATCTGATCTACAGAGGCTACAGCATAAGGGACCTTCTCAAGAACCGCCAGGGCCATTACGGATACGAGGAGACCGTCTTCCTCCTTCTGTTCGGCTATCTGCCCGACAGAACGGAGTTTGACAACTTCAAGAAGTGTCTCTCGGACCGCTACGATCTGCCCGCGGACTTTCTTACAAACGATATTCTGAGAACGCCTTCCCGCAATCTCATGAATAAGCTTCAGTCCTGCACGATCTCGCTCTATAATTACGCGCCCGACCCGGATGCCCAGGACACTTATCAGACACTGCTCAAGGGGATCGACCTCGTGGCCAAGTTCCCCTCCATCGGATGCTATTCCTATTTTGCCAAGATGCACCACTTTTACAGGCAGTCGCTGATCATCCACTATCCAAGGCCCGAGTATTCGATCGCCGAGAACATCCTCTATATGCTCCGCACCGACGGGAAGTTCACAGAGCGCGAGGCTTCGATCCTGGATGCGCTCCTTATGATCCACGCGGAGCACGGCGGAGGTAACAACTCCACGTTTACAAACGTCGTCATGGGCTCCACGGGAACGGACCTGTACTCGGCCGTCTGCGGCTCCATCGGCTCTCTCAAGGGTCCCAAACACGGAGGCGCCAATATCAGCGTGAACAAGATGATGCAGCAGATCATTGCGGATACGCACTATTCCTGCGATGAAAAGAAGCTGTGCTCCATTGTGGAGAGGATCCTGGACAAAGATTACTTCGACAATTCGGGCCTGGTCTACGGATTCGGACACGCCGTCTACACGCTCAGCGATCCCAGATGTGAGCTTCTCCGCTCCCTGTGCAGGCTTCTCGCTGAGGAGCAGGGCTGCCCTGAGAAATACGCGTTCTATGAGACCTTTGAAAAAATTGTCAAGGAGCTCGTCATGGAAAGGCGCGGAAAACCGATCTGCGCGAACGTCGATTACTACTCGGGATTTGCCTACACCATGCTCGGCATCCCGGAGGACCTGTTCACGCCGCTGTTCGCGATCGCGCGCGTCGCCGGCTGGGTCGCCCACAATGTGGAGAACAAGATGTATGACGGAAAGATCATGCGTCCTGCCACCAAGTACATCGGCGAGCACCAGACTTATACGCAGATGAAATTCCGCTAAAAGCGGTGAAAGGTGCCCGGCACCATAAGATTTCTATAAACATCGGTTTATAAAAATTTTATGGTGCCGGGCACCTTTTTGTGATCCTTATTCTTTACCGCTCCAGCAGTATGTGCAGAGATTGCAGGGTGCAAGATCGATCGTCTCGATCATATCGTCCAGTCTGTGATAGTGAAGGGACGTGAAGTTCAGCTCCTTGCGGATCTCCTCCAGCATTGCGTGGTACTGGTCGGAATCGGGATCCGTGTATTTTTCCAGGATCGAATCCGTAAACTTGGAAGTTCCCTCCAGCTTCTCGATCTTTCTTCTGGTGATCAGTTCCTTCTCGGAATCGGACCTTGAGAAGTTCAGGTATTTGCAGCCAAAAACGAGCGGAGGACAGGCGGGACGGATGTGCACCTCCTTGGCGCCGCTGTTGTACAGATACTCCGTTGTCTCCCGGAGCTGGGTTCCGCGGACGATGGAATCATCGATCAGAAGAAGGCGCTTTCCGTCGATCAGCTGATGGATCGGGATCAGCTTCATCTTGGCGATGAGGTCTCTCCTGCTCTGATGCGTGGGCATAAAGGACCTGGGCCAGGTAGGCGTGTACTTGACAAAGGGCCTTGAGTAAGGGACGCCAGACTTATTGGCATATCCCACAGCGTGCGCGACGCCCGAATCGGGAACGCCCGCCACACAGTCCGGATGGATATTGCCCCGTTTGATATCCCTCTCGGCGAGCTTGGCTCCGCAGCGGTATCTCATATCTTCCACATTGAGGCCCTCGTAGGAGGATGCCGGGAATCCGTAGTAGACCCAGAGGAAGGAGCAGATCCTCATCTCCTTTCTCGCGGGCACCAGGGTCTGCCAGCCTTCGGGCTCTATAAAGACAATCTCTCCCGGTCCCAGTTCCTTTTCCGGAAGATAGCCGAGATTGAGATAGGAAAAGCTCTCGAATGAGACGCAGTAGCCGGTTTCTTTCTTTCCGATCACCGCGGGCGTCCGTCCCCATCTGTCCCTGGACGCGTAAATGCCCTTGGGCGTCATGATAAGAAGCGTCATGGAGCCCTCGATCACTTCCTGCGCATAGAGGATTCCCTCCACGATGGAACTCTTCTGGTTGATCAGGGAAGCCACCATCTCTGTCGGGTTGATGTCCCCGCCGCTCATCTCCAGAAAATGGGAATGGGCGCCGTCAAAGAGCATGTCTGTGAGTTCGTCGATATTGTTGATCTTGCCAACTGTTGTGATCGCGTAGGTTCCGTGATGGGATCTCACGATCAAAGGCTGCGGCTCATAATCACTTATGCAGCCGATTCCCATATGTCCCTTCATCTTGACAATATCTTTCTCGAATTTCGGCCTGAAATTTGAGCTCTCGATATTGTGGATCGCGCGGTCAAATCCCTTGACCGAGTCGTAAACCGCCATGCCGGCACGCCTTGTCCCCAGATGAGAATGATAGTCCGTTCCGTAGAACAGGTCAAAGACCGCATCTTCTTTCAGAGCAGCGCCAAAAAATCCACCCATCCTTTAGCCTCCTGTTTGTGTTTTCCGATTTAATACCGTATTATCCGTTAATCCACGCTAATATTATCATTTGAATTCACATTTTGTAAGTCGAAGGAATCCACTAAATGAAAGCCTGAGAAGGGCGAGTTTTATCCATAATGCACAAATCCGTTTTCGTAAATTTGTATGTTTAGTAATATCCCGGCCTGATGAACCGAAGAATATCCCTGTATACCGTTTCTTTCCCGTCTTCATTGAGAATCTCATGGCGCATGCGGGGATAGAGGCGCAGAATGGTTCCGCCCAGCCCAAGGCTTCTGTACTTTTTCCAGAGCCAGACCGGACCCTTTCCCATGCGGCCGACCGGATCATCTTCACCGGAAATGATCATGATCCTCTCCTTTCGGGAGATCTTCTCCATCTCCCGGTTCAGCCAGATCTTGGACATGCCTCTCATAAATTCCTTCCAGAACCCGCCGGTATTGAAGTGTCCGCACCAGGGATCTTCGATATAGGACCTGACATTTTCCTTGTTGTAGGATAGCCAGTCGAAGTCTGTCTCCCGATTCCTGACAGCCTTCGCGAAGCCGCCGATCCCGAGATTTTGTAATGTGCGGTTTTCCCTGTACCAGTTGCTGTCCCTGACAAGGACCTTGGAGAGCTGGAATCCCATGTTCATAAGGCGGGACTGGCCGCCGTTCGAGCCGCACAGGATAATGCCGTTTGCGCAGTCGGGATACCGCTCCAGGAGGGACTGTGTCATAAAGGATCCCATGGAATGCCCCATGTGATAGGTGGGAAGGCCGTTTCCGGCGGCGAGCCGGATCATCTTATAGACCGCGTCCACACATTTTTCAAATCCCCTCTCCGGCCAGCGCTCCAGGAGCTCGACGGAGTCCGCGTTTAAGCCCTGTCCGAAGGCATCCAGACACCACACATTGACATCGTGTTCGTTCATCCAGCACGCAAATCCGTCATATCGCATGGCATACTCATTCATGCCCGTGATGATCGTGAGATTTACGACCGCGTTCTGACACGGCCAGTGCCACCCTTTCAAAATATCGCCGCTGTCCGTCTTCACCTCAAACTTCTCTGCCATAGAATTCTCTGCTCCCCGTGAATAAATCGTTTCGTGAATTTCTAAAAAGAGGGACACCGCACGAATAATACTTGCCGGATTATCCTGAACGGTTGTCCCTCTTTGTTCTGTTCTATGATCGGCCGCCTTCTGAGATCCGGCTCTTAGGTCAGGCGGATTCTGTCTCCGATACCGCGTCGTTGGCAACTTCAACGAGCGCGGCCGCAGCTGCCTGCCTCTCCTCCTCTGCCGCTCTTTTCAGTTCCTCGGCTTTCTCGGCCTCGGCCTTCTGCCTGTCAGCCTTTTCTGCCTCTTTGGCAGCCTTCTCCGCCTTTACGGCCTTGCGGCAGTCACCGCAGATCGTGGGAATGTGCTCCCAGCCCTTATTGATCCGGAATGTCTTTCCGCACTTTGCACAGGTGCGGTCCTCCCAGTTCTCTTTGTCCTTTTCGAAACAGTCTTTACAAAGGTTCGGAATGTGCTTCCACTCCACATTGTAGCGGATCGGAACTCCGCAGATCCTGCAGGGCTTTTCTTTCCACTTTGCCTGCTCTTTGGCATTCTCAGCCTTCAGAAACTCCAGACGGGCATTAAACGCGTCCCAGGCATTCTGTACGGTATTCTTGAATGTCTTCTGTGCATCCAGCGCCTTGTTGAATGCTGCGCGCGCTTCGTCCAGCTCCCCGAAACAGGCCTTTTTCGTCTCATAGACCTGTGTCAGTTCATCCTGCATGGCCTGTGCTTTCGCGCGATGCTCGTCCGCCGCGTCCCTGTCTCCGTCCGCGCGCTCGCTCCGCATTGCGTTGTACTCGGCATCAATGCTCTTTTTAAGATCTGTGATCTTCACATTAAATGTCTGAATCCTGCTTCCAGTTTCATTTAGCCGCGCCTTGGTCTCATCTGTGTTCTTCTTTGCCGCCGAATAAGCGGCTCTTGCACTGCTGAGCGCCTCGCCAAGACGGGACAGCTCGGGATCTTTCCCAGACATGTTTCAAAACCTCCTGTATAAACAATCATTCCGGTCAAACGTTGACCTCACCTGTTTATTATATTTTCGCAAAGTTTTGCTGTAAATAAAAATTTATAAAAAATTTATACATATGTCCAAACTTTGACCAATGCGGCTTCAGACATCAGCTTCCTCTCATAATAGTCTCGATCTTATCCGCTCCCCGCTCATCGAGCCGGATGATCAGACTCACCTTTCCGTTTCTCTCATTGACTTCCTGCTCGAGAGGCGGCAGAAGCTCCGCGCCTACGGCCAGGTAGAGGAGCTGGCAGATCACGGACTCCGATTCCGTCCACCGGATCTTCTCTCCGTACCCGTTTCTTCTTGTCTGTACCATCTCCACCGGATAGGTGACCGGGTAGGTGCGCTGGTTTCTGTTCTCGCCGCGAAGATGGAACATTTCGAGCTGCCCCAGCATGAACCGAAGGATCTCCCCTGTCTGCTCGCTGTAGATCCTCTCCGCGTTCAGGACGACGTCCTTGAACCGGATCTTCAGAGGTTTTTCATCGCCGAGGAGCCGGACAACAACCGTCCCCCGGTCTTCGGGTCTTAAGGTGCTGGCGCTCTCCCTGCCCGTTGTGCAGTAGCGGAACAGTTTCCTGACATTCTGCTCCGTGAGCTCCCAGTGGTTTTTCTTCTGCTTCTCACGGTAGTTGTCAAACACCCGCGCATACTGGGCCCAGTTCTCCCTGGCTTTCTGTTTCCTTGCGTCGTCGCTTCCGTATTCCGCGGCCGTTCCGCTCAGAAGTTCCTCGATGGATTCCGTTCTCTGCTTATCGTCCCTGTTGATCCTTCCGAGGATCATATCCACTCTCTTCCGGAGGCCGTCGTTGGGATAAAAGATCACATTTTTAAAGACGACCGCAAACCGGAGCGCGCTGTCCGGCTCCATTTCGGAGAGGGCTCCCAGATACAGAAGGAACCGCTCGCACTGTAGCTGCGACAGGTTTCTCAGAAACCGGCAGGGGTGTCCCGTAAAACCGGTATCCTGCAGGATCCTCTCAAAGGACCTGAATTCCTGCCCGAACCCGTCTTCCCGCTCTTCGCCCTTTACTTCGGAGAGCTTTTCGTAATAATTTCTGTACTCCAGGACCGCCTTGCTCCGCAGGCCGCCGTAATTGAATTTCCAGGAAACTGCCGCCTTTTCGAAGAAATCCCTGAGTGCCGCGACCTCTTCCGAGGTCCCCGCGGCGCGCCATCCGCCGATCCTGTGCATCAGGCGTCTCGCTTCGTCATTGGCGGGATTCTCCAGCCACGTCAGGGCGGCCTGCGCAAAGACCGCGCAGTCATGGTCGCCCAGACCGTTGAGGGCTCCGCAGAGATCGACCAGTTTCTCCTGTTCACTTCTCTCCATCCGCGCGAGTATGCTGATGGGGTCCTCCACAAACTCACTGTTCTCAAAGATATCCGCAAAGGGCTGGAGCTCATCCGGGATCACATTCTCCGCGATGACGTGCCCGTAAGCCTTTTCAAACACAGGCCAGTTACTCTTTACGCTCTCCCTGCATTTGCGGTAATTGTATCTCCACATGGAGACCAGGTCCCAGATGTCCTGCTCGACCGCGTAGACGCGGTCCTGTTCATTTTCGTTATTCCAGCCAAAGAAGGAATCCAGCTCAACGGCCGACTCCTCCGAGGGCTCTCTCAGCCATCGCAGGATCAAAAAAGCGGAGAGGGCCGCGTTTTCCGGTGTGCAGGTCGACGCGTGCAGCATGGTCAGAAAATGGATCGCCTGCTCCCTTGTGACCTGGCTTTTCAAAAATCCCAGAGGGTCATTCTGGAACTGTCCGATGTTGAGGATGCATTCATCCAGATACAATTCTTTGACATAGGGCTCATGGCCGTCTTCCGGGATCTTATAGTAATAGACGCTGTACTCATCCCAGTTGTCGATCACCGCTCTGCGGCATCCGATCTGGTTGGTGTGCCACATATAAGTGGCGCCCCGCAGGTATTCGTTAAAGAAAGATTTCCGCTTGATCTCATCCTTGAAATCCCTGCTGTCCATATCCATGCGGACCATCAGGGTCAGCGCCTGTACTTCGGGATCCTCCGGATATTTGATATAGGTGTTTAAAAGGTAGCCGAAGTCCCTGACGAATTCCCTGGCCGACTTCTCCGTCCGAACGGCCACTGCGTTTCCCGACGCGTGCTCGTATTCATAGATCGTCACCGCGAGAAGCACAATGTAGTGAAGCCTCTCCTCCTCTGTGATCGAGAGAAGGTAGTTTATGGGGTTCTCCCTGAATTTCCGGTCGCCGAGATTTCTGTCACAGTTTTCCAGTTCCTTCGGGATCTCCTCCTGAGCCCGTATAGTGGCCATCCAGGTAGCCCTGTAAACAGACGCCGACTCCTGCCACTGCCTTCGGCAGAGAAGCTGATTGTCCCTGAAGAACTGTCCGGTCACTCTGTAGCGGTCGTTGAAGAAGTCCGTCACTTCCTGCATGGAACGGAAATTCCTTCCGGAGATCCATGTGTTGAGCATGCGGACAGACAGATCACTTCTGCGGACAAGGTACTCGTTGACCGCCATAATGTAATCCGCTTCGAAGTATTCCTCCGATCCGTTATCGATCGCTATGAGCGCTTCCAGAAAGATGATCATCCACAGCCGTTCCCGAAGAGGCGTCCTGCTCAGGAAAAAGGTCGGGGAATCCATAAATTCCTCACTGTTTCTGGCTGTTCCGGAAAGCACGGCTAAACAGCGTTTTTCTGTTTGTTTAACGTCCATTTTTCATCCCGTTTGCGTTGGTCGGCCGTCAGTGGATCTCGTTGAGATCATACGGCGTGAGCTGGTAGACATAGTAGTTGAGCCAGTTGCTGTAGAGAAGGTAGCTGTGGGCGCGCCACTCCAAAAGAGGTTTCTTCTGCGGATCGTCGTCCGGGAAATAATTGACGGGAAGCTCCGTCCCAAGTCCCTTCCTGGCATCTCTGAAATACTCGTCCTTGAGCGTATTCCTGTCATATTCGGCATGTCCCATGATAAACACCTTGCGCCCGTCCCTGGACATGCACAGAAGAACACCTGCCTCCTCGGACTCGGCAAGGATCCTCAGGTCCTTGCAGGCGTGGATCACTTTGGCCGGGACCTCCGTGTAACGGCTGTGGGGAAGAAGGAAGTAGTCATCAAATCCTCTGACGAGAGGCTCCTTTCTGTGCCGCACCTTGTGGGAATATACGCCGAAGAGCTTCTTGGAGAGCATCTTCTTCTGAAGCCCGTAGTGGTAGTAAAGACCTGCCTGCGCCCCCCAGCAGATGTGGAAAGTGCTAAAGACATTCGTCTTGCTCCAGGCAAACACATCACACAGCTCGGGCCAGTAGTCGACTTCTTCGTATTCCATCTTCTCGACCGGGGCTCCGGTTATGATCAGGCCGTCAAATCTCTGGTCCTTAAGCTCCTCAAAGGTGTAATAAAACTTGTTCAGGTGCGAGACCGGCGTGTTGAGAGATTTGTGAGATCCCATTTTCATAAAGGTGACGTCAATCTGGAGAGGCGTGTTGGACAGCATCCTGAGAAGCTGCAGCTCCGTCTCCTCCTTCTTGGGCATGAGGTTTAGAATACAGAGCTGAAGAGGACGTATGTCCTGATGAATTGCCCTGTTCTCATCGACTATGAAAAGATTCTCGTTCTCAAGGATCTCTTTAACCGGCAGGTCATTCTGTATTTTGATAGGCATTTATATGGAACCTCCTGTAGCTTTCATTGTGTTTGACCGGTCATTTTGAGGAAATCCTCCTCCGAAAGGATGGGGATTCCCAGCTCTCTGGCCTTTTTGTTCTTGGACGAGCCGGACGACACATCGTTGTTGATCAGATAGTCCGTCCTGGAAGATACACTTCCCGCCGCCTTGCCGCCAAGACTCTCAATATACGCTTTCAGCGCGTCCCGGTTCTCAAAGTGATAGACCTTGCCGGTGATCACGAAGGTCTTTCCGGAGAGGGTCTTAGGACTGTCGTCCGCCTTCGGTCTTTCGATCTCAAGCTCCTTCATGAGCGCGTCAAGAGAACTGCCTCCCCTGCCTTCGTCAAAATATCGCCTGATATGGCCTGCCAGCACCGGTCCTATACCGTCGACGCCGGAGAGGGTCTCAATATCGGCAGACCGGATCTCCTCCAGGCTGTCATGAAAATGCGCGCAGAGGATCCGGGCGCCCGAAGTCCCGATCCCCGTGATCCCGACAGCGCTCAGGACTCTCGGGAGCGTAGTCTTTCTGGACCTTTCGATGGCTTCCAGAAGGCGGTCGCACGATTTTTTGCCAAAGCCCTCCATGGATTCGATCACATCCCGGTGTTCACTCAGATGGTAGATATCCGCGAAGTCTCTGATGAGCCCCTCGGAGATCAGCTTTTCAAGCGTCATCTCGGAAAGGCCGTCTATATTCATGGCGCTTCTGCTCACAAAGAGCGCGAAGGATTTGATCTTCTTGGCCGCGCAGTCGGGATTTACACAGACCAGGACTTCGGTATCATTGTCCTTTCTGATCTCCGTCTTCCCGCCGCACACCGGACATTGCCCGGGAATCTCAGCCGTGTCCGAACCTGTCAGGTTCTCCGCGATCTGCGGGATGATCATATTCGCCTTGTAGACGGTGATCCTGTCTCCGATTCCCAGTTTGAGCTGCCTGACTATGCTCACATTGTGCACGGAAGCTCTCTTTACGGTCGTCCCTTCCAGTTCTACCGGGTCAAAAACGGCGACGGGATTGATCAGTCCGGTCCTGCTGGCGCTCCACTCGATCTCTCTGAGCGTCGTCTCGCACAGTTCATCCGCCCACTTAAAGGCGATGGAGTTTCTGGGGAATTTCGCCGTTGTCCCGAGGGATTCCCCGTAAGCGATGTCGTCGATCGTGAGCACAAGTCCGTCGGAGGGAAGGTCGTTTCCGGAAATCCTCTTTTCAAACTCCCCTACCGCATCCGCGACATTTTCAGGCGATACCCGCTTGTAGTCAACAATGTCAAACCCCTGGTCCCTCAGGAACAGGAGCTCTTTTTCCCTTGAGTTCTCCGGATCAAATCCGTCTGCCTGTACCAGGGAAAAGGCATAGAAGCGCACTCTCCGCTCTGCCGTGATCTTGTTGTTGAGCTGCCTGACGCTTCCGCTGCACAGGTTTCTGGGGTTCTTATATCTGGCAAAAGACAGATCCCCTGTGAGGACCGCCTCCTCCTCCAGCGCTGTATTGATCTCCTCAAAGTCGGAGTACCGGATCACGGCCTCTCCCCGGAGGATGAGCGTCCCGGCAAATGGGATGGCCAGGGGAAGGTTTCTGAACACCCTGGCGTTATCCGTGATCACTTCCCCGATCTCGCCGTTTCCTCTCGTCACGGCCTTCGCAAGTTTCCCGCCCTCGTATGTGAGAACGACTGTGAGCCCGTCAAGCTTCCAGGACAAGAGTCCCTCGTGTCCGGAAAGCCAGCCGGAGAGCGCCTCTCTCTCCTTGGTCTTATCCAGGGAGAGCATGGGCCTTTCGTGCCGCTCCTTGGGCAGCTCATCAGCTGCCGAATAGCCGACATGAACGGTCGGAGAGCCTGCCATAATGATGCCGGTCCTCTTCTCGAGTTCCGACAGTTCATCATAGAGCCTGTCATATTCCAGATTGCTCATGATCTCCGTATTTTCATTATAATAGCTCTCGGAAGCACGATTAAGGAGCTTTGTGAGCTCCCTGATCCTTTCCCTGTCTTCATTCATGGTACTCATACACAATCACCTGCCGGCTGTCTCATACAGGGTTTCCAGTTCCTGCCCGGAAATCCTTCTCTGTTCGCCGGGCTTCATTCCTCCCAGTTCAATACTCAGCACGCGGACCCTCTTGAGTCTTTTAACCTCATTTCCGACCGCCTTGCACATTCTGCGGATCTGTCGGTTGAGGCCCTGCGTGAGTATGATCCTGAAGGTATACTCCCCAAGCCTCTCGATCCTGCAGGGTCTCGTCTTAACTTCCAGCTCGGAGAGCCAGATTCCCTTTCTGAGCCTCTCCAGGTCCGCATCCGAGATCCGGCTTCTGACCCGCACGATGTATTCCTTCTCATGGCCCGAGGACCCTCTCATCATCGCGTCGATCAGGTCCCCGTCATTGGTCATCAGTAACAGCCCTTCCGAGTCCCTGTCCAGGCGCCCGGCATAAGTGAGCCTGACCGGATAGGAGAAGGCCTCGGACAGGGTCCTCTTCGCGTGCGGATCTTTCGCCGTGCAGGTCACTCCCACCGGCTTGTAATAGGCAATCACTATCCTGCTCCCGGATCTCTCCAGGAGTTTTCCGTCCACGGTGACCTTGTCCGAAGGAAGGACCCTGACGCCGCGCGTCGCGCATTCACCGTTTACCGTGACTCGTCCCGCCTCGATCAGGCGGTCCGCCTCTCTGCGCGAGCAGACTCCGCAGGACGCGATGAACTGATTCAGCCTCTTTCCTTCTCTTGTCTTCTCCCTGCCTTCGCTCAACTGTATATCTCCGCGATCTCCCGGGCTGCCTTTTTCTCAAGAATGCACAGACTGTGCTCTTTTAAAAAGCTGAGGGTCACTTCATCACAGGAGACCATCTTTCCGAATTCACTCACCTGCAGGATCACACTGTCGTATCTGCCGCCCAGCCTTGCGTCTTTCTCAAGGACCAGATAGTAGAACCCGGTCTCTTCCACATAGTACACGGAGCTCTTAAGTCCGCGGCAGGATGCCAGGAGACGGCAGCAGGGGAGCATGTCGCTCATAAGGGGGAACTGATAGACATAGACGCCTGCAGGAGCCGCCTTTTTCTTTCCGGCACGAGCCGCTTTGACACCGCTCTCCCGCGCGTCTTCTTCCGGCTCTTCCCTCTCAAAGCTCCGGTCCTGTGCCTGATTCCCCTGGGAAATCGTAAGGCAGATCGAGCGGTCCGGAAGGACCGAGATCCGCATCGCCGTGTAATCGCTTGTCAGATGGATCTTCTCCGAACTGACCGCCTTCGCGATCACTCCCCTGATGAATTCAACCGCTTTTTTCTTTCGCTCGAACAGATCATCCAGCTCGATGCCGTGCTCTTTCATGTCCGCCTGCGTGATAATGCAGTTTACTGTCGTGTCATTTATCTTCTTAAACTTCAAATGAAATCCTCCGTCCGGGTGTCTATAATTCTTCTGACATAACATTATACAACACCCACGCAAAAGGCGCTATGCAAACCTGCACAGCGCCTTAAAATTCCAAATAATGCCTTCGGGCAGCGATTACTTCGCGGCTGCTCCGGCCTGAGCCATAACTTCCTCAGCGAAGTTGTCCTGTCTCTTCTCGATGCCTTCGCCGGTCTCGAAACGGACGAACTCTTTGATGGTGATCTTGGTTCCGTTGGCCTTACCGACCTGATCAAGGTACTGGCCTACGGTCTGCTTTCCATCCTCAGCGCGGACATAAACCTGGTCGAGGAGGCAGATTTCCTTGAACTGCTTGTTCAGTCTGCCGATCAGCATCTTCTCGATGATGTTCTGAGGCTTTCTCTTGTTCTCGGGAAGCTTGTTGTTCTCTTCGATTGCCTGAGCCAGAAGGATCTCCTTCTCGTGCTCTTTGTAATCATCCGGGATATCAGCCTGGCTGATGTACTTGGGATTCATAGCGGCGATCTGCATAGCTACGTTTGTGAGCGCTTCCTTGACATCGTCATTGACAACGTCTGTCTTCGCGTCAACAAGAACGCCGATCCTTCCCTTGCCGTGAAGGTAAGTGACGACGCAGCCTTCTGTCTCTACGAGCTTCTTGAATCTGCGAATGCTCAGCTTTTCGCTGATGACAGAGATCATTTCCACAAGGGAATCGCTGACGGTCTTCGTCGCATCCTCTGCCCATGTCTCCGCAAGGAAAGCATCGATGTCTTCCGCCGCGGTATTGAGCGCCTGCTCTGCCACCTTGGCAACATATGTGCGGAATTTCTCGTTCTGTGCAACGAAATCGGTCTCGGAGTTAACCTCGACAACCGCTGCCTTTGTATCGTCGTTCTGCGCGATCAGGCAGATGCCTTCCGCGGCGATCCTGTTAGCCTTCTTCTCAGCCTTGGCCTGTCCCTTCTTTCTGAGGAACTCTACTGCTGCATCCATATCTCCGTTGGTCTCTGTAAGAGCCTTCTTGCAGTCCATCATGCCTGCGCCGGTAGCTTCTCTTAACTGTTTGACCTGTGCTGCTGTAATTGCCATATTACACCTCTCTGTCATTCAAAATCATTACATGCTCGCAGAGCGAGCCACTGCGGTTATAAAAACGGGAAATTAAAGGGTTCCCTCTTCAGCCTGCTCAGCTTCACTCGCTGCGGACTCCATAGCCAGAGCATCCTGCTCGGAAGCGTCTACATTCTCTTCTCCCTGTCTTGCCTCGATGACTGCGTCTGCCATCTTGCTGCAAAGAAGCTTGACTGCGCGGATCGCGTCGTCATTTCCGGGGATGATGTAGTCAAGTTCCTCGGGATCGCAGTTTGTATCGCCGATACCGATCAGAGTGATGCCGAGTGCGTGTGCCTCTGCTACGCAGATTCTTTCCTTCTTGGGATCGATTACGAAGATCGCATCCGGAATGTGAGTCATTTCCTTGATTCCGCCGAGGTTCTTCTCAAGCTTCTCCCACTCCTTGTTGAGCTTCGCGACTTCCTTCTTGGGAAGTACATCGAAAGTGCCGTCCTGGGACATAGCTTCGATCTTCTTGAGGCGCTCGATTCTGCCCTGGATGGTCTTGAAGTTGGTCAGCATGCCGCCGAGCCATCTCTCGTTGACATAGTACATGCCGCAGCGCTCTGCCTCAGCCTTGACTGCGTCCTGGGCCTGCTTCTTGGTTCCTACGAACAGAAGTGTGCCGCCCTGCTCAGCGATCTCAAATACTGCTCTGTAAGCCTCGTCCACCTTGATCACAGATTTCTGAAGATCGATGATGTGGATTCCGTTTCTCTCAGTGAAGATGTAAGGAGCCATCTTGGGGTTCCAGCGTCTTGTCTGATGTCCGAAGTGCACGCCTGCTTCAAGCAGCTGTTTCATTGTTACTACGCTCATTTCTTTTCCTCCGTGTTTGGTTTTTTCTTCCGCACTTTCGTATGCATTCGTGAAGGTCTGCTACCACCCTGCCGGGTCAAAGCCCGGGTAGAGCACCGGTATATGCCGAAAATGCGTGCTTACTATAACGCAACAGTTGAATATTATCACACACAAAAAGTTCGCACAAGTGTTTTTTTGTGCGAACTTTCTATTTTCTGTGATTCAGATCCGATTCCGCCCGGAGTTCCGCGCCGTTTCGGCTCAGATCCCCTGATTTTCGGGATCCACCTGCTTTTTCAGCCCCTTGAGTTCCCCGTAGATGGCATCGTTGAGGACCTTGATATAGGTTCCCTTCATGCCGGACGAGCGGGATTCGATGACGCCGGCTGACTCAAATTTCCGGAGGGCGTTTACGACAACGCTCCTTGTGATGCCGGCTTTGTCGGCGATCTTGCTCGCGACGAGTATTCCCTCCGTTCCGCTAAGCTCCTCAAAGATATGAACGATCGCGTGCATCTCCGTGTAGCTGAGAGTTCCGATGGCCGATTTCACGACGCCCATCTTGCGGTTCTCCTCCGCGGTCTCCTCCGTGACAGCCCGCAGCATTTCAAGGCTCACAA
>DLYC01000068.1 GCA_003447895.1 Lachnospiraceae bacterium
GTCTACAACGAGATGAAGGGGGCGCTCTCCTCACCGGACGACATGCTCTCCCGCAGTATTTACAATACGCTCTACCCCCATACGCCTTACGCCGTCGAGTCGGGCGGAGACCCGGTCAACATTCCGGACCTGACCTATGAGGCCTATCTGGACTTCCACAGAAGATATTATCACCCGTCCAACAGCTATATTTATCTGTACGGCGACATGGACATGGAAGAGCGGCTTCTCTATCTGGATGAGGCTTATCTTTCAAACTTTGACAGACTGGAGATAAACTCCGAGATCGCGTCGGAGCCTCCCTTCGATGCGCCGCATGAGGCGTCCGTGCAGTATTCCGTGCTGACTGAGGAGGAGCTGGCCGGAAGGAGCTACCTGACCTGGAACGTCTCCCTGTCCCCGGACGGACAGGACACGGAGCTCGCCCTCGCCTTCAAGATCATTGATTTCATGCTCTGCGACGCCGAAGGCGCCCCTGTCAAAAAAGCGCTCAGGGACAAGGGAATCGGCGAGGATGTCTATTCCCTCCTGGAGCTCGGGATCAAACAGCCCAGCTACACGGTCACGGCCAAATATACAGATCCCGAAAGAAAGCAGGAATTTATAGAGACCATCGAGGACACCCTTCGCGGGATCGCGGATGAGGGACTGGACCAGAGAGCCCTTCTCGCCAGCATCAACCGCTTTGAGTTCAAATACAGGGAGGCCAACTACGGCCTCTATCCCAAGGGATTGGTCTACGGCCTGAATGCCCTCGACACATGGCTCTACAACGACATGACGCCCTTTATCAACCTGGAGCTGGGAGACGCGTTTACTTCTCTTCGGGAGAAGATGGACAAGGGCTATTTTGAAGGGCTGATCAGAAAGCACTTCCTCGACAATCCGCACAAGGCGATCGTAGTCATGACGCCGGAGGTGGGACTTACGGAGAAGATCTCGGAGGAGCTCAGACAGAAGCTGGAGACTTACGCGGCGGGGCTCTCCACTGAGGAGAGGCAGAAGATCGTGGACGATCTGGCGGCGCTCCGCAAATGGCAGGAGACACCGGATACCGAGGAAAACCTCAGAAAGATCCCGCAGCTTACGAGGGAGGACCTGAGCCCGGAGATCAAGCCGTTTGTAAACGAGATCACGAAAATTCCCGTCGCCGGAAAAGAAGGGCGCGCGCAGGAAGCGGCGCTGATCGCGCACCCTCTCAATACGGCGGGAATCGACTACCTGACCTTCATGTTTGACATCACGAAGCTCCCTCAGAAGTTCTTCCCTTACCTGGGAATCTTCAAGACGCTTCTGGGCGTTCTGGATACGGAGAACTTCAGCTACGCGCAGCTCGACCAGGAGATCAACATCTATACCGGCGGGATCGGCGTGACGGCGAGTGTGTACACGCAGTACGCCAATGCGTCCCAATACAGGATGATGGCAGAAATCAACTGCAAGGTCCTCGACGGAAATCTCTCCGATGCCATGAGGATCGTCAGAGAGATCCTTACCGCGACGAAGTGGAACAGCAGGGACCGCATCCTGGAAGTTCTCGAGGAGGAGAGGGCGGCTATGCGCGCGGACCTTCCGGCTTCCGGACATGTCACGGCAGCGGTGCGGGCGCTGTCCTGCATCTCCGAGACTTCCCTCATTATGGATTACGTAAACGGCCTCAATGCTTACCACAAGCTGGATGAGGTCTGCGGGAAGCTCGAAAAGGGAGACTCCGGGGAGCTGACCGGAATCCTCACCGAGATGGCAAACTATATCTTCCGCGCAGACCACATCATGGTCGACTGCACAGCGGACGGACAGAACATACCGGGCGTTGCCGGACAGATCCGGGCGCTCGCGGAGGCCCTTCCGGAGGGAAGGAGCGCGGAAGAGGACCGCGCCGCATACGGTGAGGCCTTCCGTGTAACACCCGTCAAGGTCAAAGAGGGCTTTACGACAGCCGGACAGGTCCAGTATGTCTGCAGAGCCGGGAATTTCGGCAAAAAGGGCTGTGAATATACCGGAGCCCTCCGTGTTCTTCGCGTGATCCTGGGATATGATTATCTGTGGAACAATGTCCGGGTCAAGGGCGGCGCCTACGGCTGCATGAGCAGCTTCACAAGAGACGGATATGCCTACTTCGTCTCCTACAGAGACCCCCACCTTGGACAGACGATCGAGACGTTTGAGGGCGCCCCTGAGTATGTTCGGAATTTTGACGCGGACGAGCGCAGCATGACCAAGTATATCATCGGCGCGGTCAGCTCGATGGATCACCCCATGACGCCGCCGGTCTACGGCAAGTATTCACTAAGCGCTTATATGACGGGACTCACCGAGGAGAGGGCCCGAAAAGAGAGACAGCAGGTGCTCTCGTGCACACCGGAGGAGATCCGGGCGCTCTCGGGCCACTTAGAGGCTTTCCTCAGCGACGATGTCCTGTGCGCTGTCGGAAATGACGAGAAGATGAGGTCGGAAGCGGACAGATTCGAGAGACTGGAGAAACTCCAGTAAAAATCAGAAAAGGCAAGGTAATAAACTGCATGGCAGAGAACAAAGAACTTACAGCAGAAAATATGGAAGCAAAGAAAGCGGGATTTGCCACGATCATCGGAAAGCCCAATGTGGGGAAATCCACCCTGATGAACCGCCTGATCGGGCAGAAGATCGCGATCACTTCCTATAAGCCCCAGACGACAAGGACCCAGGTCCGCACGATTCTGACAGAGGACAGAGGGCAGATCGTCTTTTTGGATACGCCCGGGATCCATCAGTCAAGGACCAAGATGGGAGAGTTCATGGTGAGGGCCGCCGAGAGCACGATCAAGGAAGTGGACGCTGTGCTCTGGCTCGTGGAGCCCCGCGAGAAGATGAGCGAGGAGGACAAGGCGATCTTAAAGCTCCTTGCGGCCTCGACGACGCCGGTCCTGATCGTGATCAACAAGATCGATTCGGTCAAAAAAGCGCAGCTTCTGCCCGTCATCGCACTCTATCAGAGAGCCTATGAGGAGGCGGTCGGTGAGCGTTCCAAAGAGGCGGAGGCGGCAGGCAGGGGCGCCGTTTCCACAAACCTTCAGGGGATCATTCCCGTGAGCGCAAGAAGCGGCATGGGGACGGACGACCTTCTGAAAAGTCTGTTCGGCCTTCTTCCCGAGGGAGAGCCCTTCTACGACGAGGAGCAGATCACGACCGAGACCGAGAGAGAGATCGCCGCGGAGATCATCCGAGAGAAGGCGCTAAGGCTCCTGCAGGAAGAAGTGCCCCACGGGATCGCGGTCACCATCGAGACCATGAAGACGAGGACCAGAAGGGACGGCACAGAGATCTGTGATATCGACGCCTCGATCATCTGCGAGAGGGAGAGCCACAAGCTGATCGTCATCGGAAAGCAGGGACAGATGCTCAAAAAGATCGGGACGGCGGCCCGGACCGATATCGAGAATATGCTTCAGTGCAAGGTAAATCTGAAGCTCTGGGTCAAGGTCCGAAAGGACTGGAAGGACAACGAGCAGCAGATGAAGTCCTTCGGATACGATATGCGCAAATATAAATGACGGTGCGCTGCAGTCAGGCGGTATTTTGACCATGAGTTCAGAGTATACTGTGACGGGAATCGTCTTAAAGAGCGTTCCCGCGGGCGAATTTGACAAAAGAATAGAGATCCTGACCAAAGAGAGAGGAAGAATCTCCGGATTTGCCAGGGGAGCGCGAAAGCCGGGGAGCATGATGATGGCTGCCGCCTCCCCCTTTGTGTTCGGAACTTTTAAGATCCGGGAGGGAAGGAGCGCCTACCAGATCGTTGAGGCGAAGGTGGACAATTTCTTTGAACAGCTCCGGACGGATATTACCGCCGCCTGTTACGGCTCCTATTTTATGGAGATCCTCCAGTATGTGACGAGGGAGAACAGCGACGGGACGGCCCTTCTCCTTCTGGCCTATCAGAGCCTGCGGGCCCTGGAGTCCGATCAGTTTGACAACCGGCTTGTGAGAGCGGTCTTTGAGATCAAGACGGTCATGCTGGAGGGGGAGTACCCCGGGCCGCAGCGGGGCGTCCGCTATCTCGACGCGACCCTTCACACGCTGGACTATCTGTACAGGACACCGCCGGCAGGCGTCTATTCCTTCAGTGTCAAGGAGGAAGTCCTGAGGGAGCTCGAAGCCTATTCCAAATGGCTTTTGGAGAGGACATGGCATCACCGCTTTCAGAGCCTTTCGATCCTGGAAGTGCTTCTCTGACGCCGAATATGCGCATTCCTCGTTGCAAAAGGGGCATTCTTCCCTTATAATAAAATGCCGATGATTTAACATAAAAAAACGGCAGTATTTTTACAAAAGGCATCAATAGCAAATATTAAAAATAAAGGAGCGCGAGAGTCAATGGAAAAGACAATGGAAAAGATCGTAGCACTGTGTAATGCCAGAGGCTTTATTTATCCCGGTTCCCAGATCTACGGCGGACTGGCAAACACATGGGATTACGGCAACCTGGGCGTTGAGCTTAAGAACAACGTCAAAAGGGCCTGGTGGCAGAAATTTGTACAGGAAAGCCC
>DLYC01000253.1 GCA_003447895.1 Lachnospiraceae bacterium
AACGTATTCCCGAGCCAGATCGAGACCGTGCTTCTCAAGGAAGGCTATACGCCCAACTACCAGATCGTCGTGGACCGCGCGAACAACACCGACACCTTCGACATCTATGTCGAGTTCTCCCCTGAGCAGTTCTCCGACAAGATCGCGGAAGTGCAGGCCCGCGAGAAGGCTCTCAACGCCGCGATGCGCTCCATGCTCGGCATCGGACCCAAGATCCACCTGGTGGCGCCCAAGACCATCCAGAGATCCGAAGGCAAGGCTGTCCGCGTCATCGACAAGCGCAAACTTCACGACTGATTTATCATGCAGCGATATTTTGACCTGCTGTCCGGCTGTGCAGGACCTGCGCGGCCGGCAGTCCCCAAACAAAAACAAACAGAGTAAGGAGGAATCCCATGGCTATCACTCAGTTATCCGCGTTTCTTGAGAATACACCCGGCACCCTTTACCAGGCGGTCGCCGCCATTTCCGACGCCGGTGTCAATATCCGCGCGCTTTCCGTCGCCGACACCAAAGATTTCGGCATTCTGCGCATGATCGTCTCCGATATCGATAAGACGAAGGAGGTCCTGTCCGACAACCTGATCGCCGCCGAGACCAAGGTCATCGCCGCCAAAATGAGCGACGAGGCGGGCGCGCTCAAGAAGATCCTCGCGATCATTCAGGCGACCGGGGTCAATATCGAGTACGTCTACGCGTTCACTTCCGCCATCGCGGGCTCCGCGTATGTGGTCCTTCGGGTCGATGATGTGGAGAGCGCTGAGGCTGTCCTTTCCGGCAGCGGCATCGAAACCCTCAGTGACGAAGATCTGAACACATTGCTGTAAACATGGCAGGTGCCTGGCACCATAAAATTTTTATAAACTCCGGTTTATAAAAATTTTATGGTGTCAGGCACCGTTAGTTTTTTATAAAATCATGTCCCGTTAACAAAGATCTCGATTCCGATGAGGATCAGGATGACGCCTCCCAGGACGGACGCTTTCCAGGACATCCTCGTCCCCGCCTTTTTCCCGACAAGAAGGCCGCCGGCACAGATCACAAATGTGACGGCGCCGATGATCATCGCCGCAGCGTTTGCCATCACAAAGTTGTATTCCGCGATCGTAAATCCCACGGACAGCGCGTCAATGGAGGTCGCGACGCCCTGGATGACGAGATCCCGGCCCGAGACGCTTCGGTCCGCGCCCCCGCTCTCCTCTCTGCCGGCCCGCTCGCTGAGGCCCTCGATCAGCATCTTCCCGCCTATATAAAGAAGAAGGATCAGCGCAATCCAGGGTATAAACTTTTTAAAAGAGGCAAAGACCTCAACGATCGTGTGCACGCATACCCAGCCGATCATGGGCATCAGATACTGAAAGAACGCGAACACGCCGGCGATCAGACATACCCGGTTCCTTCGCATATGCGGCTCATGAAGGCCGTTCGCGAGAGAGACCGAGAACGCGTCCATGGCCAGGCCGACGCCCAGCGCCAAACTGTTCAATACAAAAAATAAACTCATAAACACCTTTCCGTACTTTTATTATCAGAATGTCACGACGATGATTATACGCTCTAAAAAGACAAAAAGCCACCGGAAAAAACCTTTTTAGGCTAATCCGGTGGTTTGTTTTACTTTTTGTTTTACAGTATTCTTCGAAACCTCGCCCTAAGGCGCCTGAATTGTCAAAATATACAATCTTTTGGCAATTATCCGATGATCTTCTCCACAACTGCCTTCAGGCTCTCGTTAGTGGCATCCGCAAAGAAGTATTCCTTGAAGTTCTTGCCTGCGAAAGCGCCCTTGACAAGTTCCTGATCCAGCGCGGGAAGGATCTCCTCCATGGACTTGTAGGTCACGAGCTTGACCTGGTCGAGGATCTTCTTGTTTCTCTGCTCCGGAACGGCTCTCTCCTTGGGATAGCCGCCGCCGGAGGGCTCGCAGAAGAGCTTCTCAAAGATGTACTGAAGGTTCAGGTCGCCGCCCCAGCCAAAGCCGAGCGCGAAGGGAAGGGAAATCGCGTTTCCGTCGTTGATCTGGGCAAAAGTGTAGGCATCGAGGGGTGTCTCGACGTGGCCGCAGATGACGCCGGGGAAGCTGTTGAGCGCGAGCATAGCGCCCTCGCCTGTGCCGCAGCCGGTGATGACGTAGTCACAGGCGCCCGCGTTCAGCAGAGTCGCGGCGAGAATGCCGTTCTGGACGTAGGTCAGCTGTGCCTCGTCCTCAGCTGTGTACATTCCGTAGTTGCGGACCTCGAAGCCCATGGGCTCTACGACTTTGCGGAGAGCGGCTTCAATGATGCTGTTCTTGGCGGCCTGGCTGTTTTCATTGATCAGTGCAATTCTCATAGTGGTGATCTCCTCTTTCATGAAAAAGCAAATAACTATTGCAATTGTGAACGATTCTTATAATCGTCTTAACTATATCATTTCGCCGAGCCGGCCCGCCATACCCAATTCCAACTTAAACATGGACTAAACCACAGTTTATAAAAATTTAATGGTGCCTGGCACCATTAA
>DLYC01000186.1:0-406 GCA_003447895.1 Lachnospiraceae bacterium
ACCTGCACGAGGATAACCAGGATCAGAATGATTCCCTTGATAGCATTATTGATCAGAGAGTCCATCTTGAGAGCGACGATGATCTTGTCAACGATGGTGTAGGACATAGCGCCGAACAGAACGCCCAGCATCTTGCCGCGGCCGCCGCTCATGGCGATGCCGCCCAGAACGACCGATGCGATTGCGTACATCTCATAGCTGCTGCCCGTGGTCGCCGGGTCCGCACTGCCGTTCATGGCGATCCAGAGGAAAGCGCCCAGGCCGGTCAGAATGCCGCAGATCGTAAACGCGGAGATCTTCATCGCACTGACATTGATGCCGCTCATCTTGGCCGCCTTGAAGTTGGAGCCGATGGCGTAGATCTTCTTGCCGTACTTGGTCCAGCCGGACAGATAGACGAACAGGG
>DLYC01000186.1:564-6829 GCA_003447895.1 Lachnospiraceae bacterium
GTGTCCATCTTGTAGACGCTGCTGCCGCCACCGATCAGCGCGCGGTCCACATGCTGGCAGAAGTACTGGGCAAAAGAGCGATAGATCAGCATGGTCGCCAATGTGACGATGAAGGCCGGCATCTGCACGCCGCCGACTAAAAGTCCGTTGACAAAACCGCATACCGCACCGAAGCCCAGAGCAAAGAGAAGCGTCAGCAGAATGCTTCCGGTCACATTGAATACCATTACGGAAAAGCCTGCCGTGAGGGCCAGCATGGAGCCGACGGAAAGGTCGATCTCACCGGTCAGGCAGATAAGGCCCATGCCCAGCGCCACGGTTCCGATGACCGCGCTGTGGCGGAAAATGTTCATCACGCCGCTCCAGGTAAGGCCTGAGCTGGTGATTGCGTATACGATAAAGATTACGATTAATACAAAGATGAAACTGTATTCTGACCATATTTTGCCAAGTTTCTTCATGACTGTGCGCTCTCCTTCCCTGCATCTTTCTGCGTGATGCCGACACTGTAAAGCATTACATCCTGTTCGTTGATCTCTTCATGCGCGAGTTCCTTGATCATGCGGCCGTCGTAGAAAACGATACATCTGTCCGCCACTTTCATGATCTCGGGAATCTCCAGCGTGTTGATGAGGATCGTCTTGCCCGCCTTCGCCAGTTCCAGGATCAGGCGGTAGATCTCCGCTTTCGCGCCGACATCGATCCCCTGGGTCGGATTGTCCAGAATCAGGATCTCTGCGTCTGTGTTGAGCCATCTCGCAATGAAAATCTTCTGCTGATTGCCGCCGGACAACGACGTGATCAGATCGGCGCTGCTTTGCGCCTTAATATTGAGCATCTGTTTGTACTCGTCGTATCTCTTTTTGTCTCTCCCGAAATCCACAGGAAGCCTTGCCGCCGACAGCGTCTGTTCGGAGATCGCCATATTCTCCATCAGGGACATATCGGGCAAAACACTGTTTTCCTTTCGGTTATTCGGGAGCATGGCGATCCCCGCCTTCATGGCGCTGTGAATGGAATTGTGGGGCACGGTCTTTCCAAAAGCTGTGACCGTTCCTGCCGTCGCCCTCGAAGAGCCGAAAATAGCCTGCAGCATCTCGCTGCTGCCGCTTCCCTGAAGTCCCGTCATGCCGACGATCTCGCCCTTCTTCACAGAGAGATTGATGTCATGGAAACCGTCTCCCGTAAATCCTTCCAGTTTCAGGACTTCCTCGCCGAGCGCTCTCTTCTCATAGACCTCGGCATTAGAGTAGGTCTCGCCGACCATCATGATCGTGACCTTCTCCGGCGTCGTCTCGCTGATCTTCCCCTCGCCGATATATTCGCCGTTTCTGAAGACCGTGTAGCGGTCCGCCAGCGCGAAGATCTCCGGCATCTTGTGGGAAATGAAGATAAAGGAGGTTCCCTCCGCCTTGAGCTTTCTGAGGATTCCGAATAAGTGGTCCACTTCCTCGTTATTGAGGGATGTGGTGGGCTCGTCGAGAATGATCAGTTTCGCTTTCAGGTGCAGCGCCTTGCAGATCTCCAGAAGCTGCTTCTGGCTGGTCTTAAGATCTGCGACCACCGCGTCGGGGTCAATCTCCACGCCCAGCCTCTCGAACAGCTCCCGGGCCTCCGCGCGCATGCGCTTCTTGTCCAGCCTTCCGAACTTATTCGTATACTCCCGGTTCAGGAACATGTTCTCAAATACCTTCAGATCGTTGAACAGATTGAGCTCCTGATGAACGAATGCGATTCCCAGCTTCTCGGACTGTGTGATCGTAATGTGCTCAAGTTTTTGTCCATCAAATTCGATTGTCCCGCCGTCCCTGGGCAGAACGCCGGTCAAAATATTCATCAGCGTAGACTTTCCCGCGCCGTTCTCGCCCAAAAGAGCATGAACTTCGCCGCTCTCCACCGTGAGCTGTACGCCTTTCAATACGGAGACGCCGCTGAACGACTTCCGTATGTCTCTCATTTCCAGCAGACTCATGTGCCTCTCCTTCCCCCATTCACGAATAATCGGGCGCGGCCGGGCTCACCCGGACCGCGCCCTCACAAAGTGCTCAAACGCCTGCATTCCGATCAACGTTATCAATTCTTCAGCTCCGGAAGGCGTGCTGCCGTCCGGCGTCCGAGTAAATTCCGCACTGCCGATCAGTTGAATGCCTCATAGTTGTCAACGTTCTCGCTGGTCACGATCTCACAGGAGATGACGTGATCCTGCTCAACCTGCTGGCCTGCCAGATAATCTTCCATATCCTGGATGGCTGTCTTGATCATGGAAGGGCTGTAGGTAACGCTCATGATGCCGCCGAGCTGTGCGGAGATGTCCGCATAGTTTGTGCCCTTGAGAACATCGTAGAACTCGCCAAGGCCGCCGCAGCCTGTGATGACGGGCTTGTTGCCAAGGAACGCTGTCTTTGTTGCGTCGTCGATTCCGCCGCCTGCAAGAGCTTCCAGGATACCCATGCCGAGCTCATCGTCTTCTGCGTAGAACCACTTGATGTCTGTGTTTGCGCTGTCGCCCATCAGGGACTCGAAGGAGGACTTGGTATCACTTCTGCTCCAGTTCATGGCGCCGGAGTATGTGATCGCCTTGAGGTCTTCCTCTGTCCACTTCGCATCGTCAGCGATGGTCTGGCCATCAAACTGGACCGCGCCGGTCAGATAATCCGTAAAGCCCTGGTCTCTGAGAGAAGTAACGGAAGAAGTGTCGCCCTCATAGACATAAACCTTGTCGCCGGGCTTCATGCCGAGGCCTACGAAGTAAGCTGCAGCTGCTGCGCCGATTCCAGCGTTGTCGCCCTTTACGTTGGAGACCGCTGTGGACTCAAGACCTGCGATGATGCGATCGAATGCCACGTAAGGGATGCCTGCGTCGACGATCTGCTGGATCGCGGACTGCACTGTGTCGTCCAGAGGCTGCACAACGATCGCGATGTTCTTCTCGCCCTTGGAGATGATGTCTTCGATGGTCGTGATCTGCTCAGCTGCGCTTGCGGATGTGATCAGCTCTGCCGTGTAAACGCCCTCTGCGTTGACTTCCTCAACCTTTGCCTTTGCAAATGTTGCGACGGAGCCTGTCCAGCCGTGGTCCTCGGATGCTGTCAGAACATAGATGTGTGTCTGCTCGCCGGTTGCTGCGGGAGCCTCTGCCTGTGCTTCGCCTTCCGCAGGAGCTTCGGCCTGCGCCTCGCCCTCTGCAGGTGCTTCTGCTTCCTGGCCTTCCGCGGGAGCTGCTTCCTCTGTCTTCTCCTCAGCAGGTGCTGCCGAAGAGCTGCTGCCTGAACCGCCGCAGGCTGCAAGGCTCAGCGCCATAACGCCTGCGAGAACTGCTGCCATAATTCTCTTTTTCATAACTACCTCCATTAAGTGTAAAACTGTGATAGTTCTTTCGAACTGTACTTATTCTATCAATCTCTGGCCGATCCTTCTTTTCAACCCGTTCATACAAAAGGCCGTCTGTTGCAATCTCTCATGGGACTTCCCCACAAATTGCAACAAACGGCTCTCTTTTATTGCAGCTCACTCTGCGAGCTTATTCCGTTTACCGGTTCTCCGGCACCGTCACCACTCTGCCGATCTGGGAAGACGCCATAGCGGCAAAGATCACCCGCATCGACTTCAGTGCGTCTTCTCCCGAGCATCTGCAGGGTCTCCCCGTCAGGATGCACTCCACAAATTCATCGATGACACCGGAATTCTGCGTCTTGCCGGTTCCAATCGTCTGGTCCGTATTCTTGAGCATCTGTTCTGTGGATAGGAAATTCTGTCTGCCGTCACTGCTCTCCACAATCAGGCTGTACTCTCTGTCATCGTAACAGCGGATGGCGCCTTTGGTTCCGTGGATCACAGTGGAATTGTACTCCACGCCGTAATCCGTCCAGCTGGCGTGCATCGTCCCGGTTATGCCGCTGTCCGTTCGGTAAATGCACCAGGCGTTGTCCTCCACATCGATCAGGTTCCCGTCCGGATAGCGCTTATCCAGTGTTGCAGTCTGCGCATAGACTTCTGTAATCGTTTCTCCGATCAGATAATGCATGAGATCTGTCTTGTGAATGCCCAGATCTGCCAGTGCGCCCATGCCGGCCGCGTTCTTTCTGAAAAACCAGGTGTCCTCCGACCCTGTCCAGCGCTCCGGGCCCTGGTGTCCGAACTTCGTCTCGAAGGAGAGCACCTTGCCGATCGCACCCTTTGCGATCAGGTCGTGCGCCTCTTTGTGTGCTGCCGAAAACCGCTGGTTCTGCGCGATCATAAGAAGTTTTCCGGATTTGCGCGCCTCTTCCACCATTGCCGTACACTTCTCGATCGTCACATCCATGGGCTTCTCACAAAGCACATGCTTGCCTGCCCGCAGCGCCAGAATTGTATCATGCGCATGCATGGCGTTGGCGGTGCAGACACTGACCGCGTCCAGGTCCATGGCAACCAGTTCTTCCACGCTGTCACAGACGACGCCGCCGTAAATTTTCTGCATCTCTTCCGCTTTACTTCTCGTGCGGTTGTAGAGCGCGGCGATCTCGACATTTTCATTGGCCGCATACTCCGGAAGATGCCTCCTCACAGAGATGGCTCCGCATCCGATCACGCCTATCCTGAGTTTCTTTTTGTTCATCTTATTCACTCCTTTTATAATCCCTTAAGCCCTGCGGTCGTTCCTTTGGCGTTGAGGGAAGGTTTAATCCCTTAAATCCTACGGTCGTTCCTTTGGCGTTGAAAGATGTTTCCCGTTTCAAGGATCCTAAAGCGCTCCGCTTCGCTGTTTAGAAAATTGTATCGACTCCTCGCTTCACTTTGCGCATCATTTGTTCTGTATTTCGTTTCATTTGTTGCGATTGCCTGGCCAGGTGCAAGTATTGCGCCGGAGGAAACTGTCCCAAACCCGGTCAATTTATGAAATTACGGAGGAAATGAAGGATTTCCCGGGAATCTCCGTAAAAATGGCTTCCTGCGCCCCGGGAGGGGCAGTCCTGAGCCCAGCCAAACTGTGAAATTACGGAGGAAATGAAGGATTTCCTGGGAATCTCCGTAAATAAGGCTTCCTGCGCCTCGGGAAGAGCTCACCCAATCCCAGCCAAACTGTGAAATTACGGAGAAAATGAAGAATTTCCTGGGAATCTCCGTAAAAATGGCTTCCTGTGCCCCGGGAGCAGCTGTCCCAAACCCGGTCAAACTTTGAAATTACGGAGGAAATGAAGAATTTCCCACTCATCTCCGTAAAAATGGCTTCCAAGGCCTCGGGAGGGGCAGTCCTGAGCCCAGCCAAACTGTGAAATTACGGAGGAAATGAAGAATTTCCCACTTATCTCCGTAAAATGCTTCTAAGGTCCCAAAAGGACACTCCCACACCAGGTAAAACGGACATTCACTGCTTGCTCATGAGCCTGCCCCGCCTCTGCGGCTTCGCGGCGGGGGGACTGACTGTTGCGATTCAATCAAAAAGGATACTGCAATTGCAGTATCCTTTTCAATACAGTATCAAAGTCTTCATGTTGCCACGGGTCAGACGCCATGATTTCTGACCCGCGGCAGGGGGAATAATGTAGAAAGTGTATTACTCAGGCTTGTACTCGTCGAAATCGTAGTGGATGGTTCCGAAAGGAGTCTCCTGATCGCGGATCGCGATGGACTTGGCCATCTTCTTGATCTCGTCAACAGTTACGCTGCGGCCGAGCTCGTTAGAGAGAACAACACCCTCGGACAGCAGTGCGGTCTGCATTGCGATGTAAGGGGAGTCGATCCTGGTCTCGTCGGTCAGGATGCCGCGAAGGTAGCTGTACCACTGCAGCTGGTTGTCATTGTACATCTCCAGCTCGGGGTGGATCAGAGATTCCTGTAAGCCATAGTCGTCTACGAGCGCGCAATTAAGCTGTGTTGTGAAGAGCTGGTTGTCTTCATTGATGCCGTAGTAAGTAAGTCTGGGCTTCTGAACATCGCCGCCGCCCATGATCTGGCCGCCTTCCGGAACTGCCATAGGGCCGCCGGTCTGGTCAACGTCTGTGAACTTCAGGCCGCCGAGGGAACCTGCGATGAAGCTGCAGCCGATATCTTCCATATGGATTGCCCAGTCTTCATAGATGTCCATGCAGATGTCGCCCTTGAAGCGAGCCATACCTACGCCGAGGTCCTCAACGGGAGCGGTGCGGTTTGTGATCTTGTCAATAGCGGGATGTGTCCAATATCTGGAGCTCTGGAAGCCGTAAACGCTCTCCAGCTCGGGCATGCCAAGGACATAGAGCATCTGAGCAATGTGATAGATGCCGAGGTCGAACAGAGGTCCGTG
>DLYC01000070.1:0-8959 GCA_003447895.1 Lachnospiraceae bacterium
ACATACCTGTTCACTTTCTTTCGCTGTGCTTTCTTCTGATCCATCCGCTTTCTCTGCGGCGATCTCTTCTTCTGCGGGCGCACCTGCGAACTCTGATTTCGACTGCCCATTCTTATTTGCTCCTTATGCTCTTCGTCGGCCGCTCCCGCGGCCCTTGTACCGCGCGCAGACAGGCCAAAAGATTGCCGGCCGCACGCACTATCCCCAGTTCGATGTCCAAAGACAATATCCTAATTAAAATACTCTATTTATCCCGCAAATGCAATGTTTATCAGCTTTTTGAGCGGTTTTTTGGCGCATTCATTGCCGCGGAGCGGTCAATACAGGCCCGGGTCCCCTCAAATACCGCCGATCGAAGGCCTTTTTCCTCCAAAACCCTGACCGCTTCGATCGTCGTGCCCGCGGGGGAGCACACCATATCCTTGAGCTCGCCGGGGTGCATGCCGGTGTCCAGGAGCATTTTGGCGCTTCCGAGAACTGCCTGCGCCGCGAACTTATAGGCCTGCGCGCGGGGCATTCCGCCTGCGACGGCGGCGTCCGCCATGGCCTCCAGCATCATGAACACATAGGCGGGCGAGCTTCCGCTGACACCCGTCACCGCGTCAAACAGCCTCTCCGGAACGATCTCGAAAAGGCCGAAGGTCTCCGCGATCTCCCCGACTTTCTCCATCTCCCGACTCGTGACCGAAGCCGAGCCGCAGGCGGCCGTCATGGCCTCGCCGACCAGCGCGGGCGTATTGGGCATAAGGCGCACAAGATGGAGGTTCTCGTTTCCAAAGGCCTCCTCATAGTAAGAGATGCTGCGTCCCGCCGCGATCGTGACCACAAGCTGGTCCTCTCTGACCGAGCCTCGGATCTGCCCGATCACGTCATCGAGCATCTGCGGTTTGACCGACAGAAAGAGGATCTCACAGCTCTCTGCCACTTTCCTGTTGTCATCCGTAACTTCAATGCCGTACTTCTCCTTCACCCGCTCCCTGCTCTTTGGGGACCGGCAGGATCCGATCAGGTCGGACGGCGCAGCTTTCCCGCTCTTTAAGATTCCGCCGATCATTGCGCCCGCCATGTTGCCGACTCCGATAAAACCAAATGCTTTCATGATTCTATAATACCTCTCTCATTCCGGTGCGGGCCCTAAGGTGCGGACTGACAGGCTGCGCCGTGCGCGCCTGCTCTGTCCCGTATCCGGGCCGTTTCTTCGCCCGCTGTTTTTTTCCGCAGCCACCGCATATTGCTGTCTTCCCCGCAGCCGCCCTTGCATAAGACGCGGACTAAGGGGTATCCTTACTTTTGAACGGTAACATATTACCATATTTCTGACAGCTGAGGTATCCGAATATGGATTCTAACGTCTCCGTACGTCTTTATAAATACCTGATCACAGTGGCCGCCGCGCTCTCCTTCGCGCTCCTTCTCTCCTCCTGCCGACCGGGTGCAGAGCCGCAGGGCGCACGGCAGAAGGCGCTGTCTTTCCTTTCGTCCCGCCGGGTCGAAACGGCGGGGCAGAGCGGCGGGCTCTACGACCTGACGGCCCTTTCGTCCGACAAAGAGAGGACTCTGTGCGCCTACGGGGTCTACGATGAGACTCACATTCTTCTTTTGACAGCTGAAGACAGACCCGCGTTTGGTCCCGACAGCAAAGGGCCCGCCTATACAGCCGACCTCCTGGACCTGACAGACGGAAGCCGCCGGGAGCTTGTCTCCTTCGAGTGCGCGGGGACGCTGAACGGCTTCTCCGACGGCACCCAGTTTCTGGAGATCATAAGCGCACAGCCGCTGGTCGTCTATGACAGCCTGAACGGCATGCTCTACGCGCCCCGGATGACGCCCTCTTCCCTGGTGCTTCCGGGCTGGCTTAACGGAGCGTCCGTGCACTGCCTTGGCGGAAAGCTCTATCTCTCCAGCGAGAGGGGTTTTCTCTATGATACGTCCCCGGACGGGGAACTCCATGCCGTATGGCGGCTTCCTCACACTTTCCACACATTTACGCCCGTAAAGTCCGGCCACGAAGGGGTGCTCACTTTTTCCACCCGGACTTTTGGGGAGGACACGGGCGAGGTCCTGGTCGATATCGATCCGGTCAGCGGGGAGAGCCGCTACTATCGGTCTTCCCTCTCACAGGAGCGCTTTTTGTCGGACAGCGAGGGCCTTGTCCTCGCTTCTTCCTTTGACCGGGAGCCGCTCCTCACAGTCTGTGACCCGGCAGCTTCCTCCCAAAAAACGCTTCATCTCCCTGAGCGGATCACGGAGAGGCTTTCCGGGAATGCGGAGGGCACGGGCAGTTTTGTCTCTCTGCAGACAGCTCCCCGCTCACTGGGAAGCGGCTGGTGCTGCTGGTCCCTCAGCGACGGGAACGGGCGCCCGGAGAGCCTCTATCTCTGGGACACGCTCTCCGCCTCCGCTTCCGGCTGGGAGGCACCCTCCCAGACCGACTGGGCAGGCCCTTCCCCCGAGGAGTACGGAGAAATCAGCCGCCGCGCCGCTCAGCTGGAGGAGCAGTACGGGGTCACAATCGTGCTGGGAAGAAACGTTCCTCTCACCTTTTCCGACTACAGCGCCTCCCCGGAGACCTCCCCGGACCTCATGGACGGGACCCTGTCAGTCCTTGAAAATGTGCTGTCGCGCTACCCCGCACAATATTTTGACGCCCTGAAAGGCACTTACTACAGGGAAATTGTCTTCTATCTGACGGGAGACCTGGCCCCTCTGGATCAGACAGCCAATATCTCCAACGCGGGCGCCTTCGCCACGGAGCGCGACGGACTGTGCCAGATCGCGCTGAACCTTCTGAGCGACCCGGACGCCTCCATGGTGATCCATGAGCTCACACACGCGGCGGATTACCGCTTTGCCGGGCAGGCGCTCTGGGACGAGGACGCCTGGAACGCCATGAATCCGCCCGGATTTTCTTATTACAATTCCTATATCGATGAGCAGGGGGAGAGCTATGAATACTCGGGGAGCAGCGATCACACCGCTGACGCGGGTGGCCCCGCCGATGAGGTGTACTTTATTGATGCCTACAGTAAGACCTTCGGCATGGAAGACCGGGCAAGGCTCATGGAGAATCTGATGGTGAGCGGAAGCCCCTATGCGGAGTTTTACAGAGGGAAACATCTGCAGGAAAAGCTTTCCTATTACTTCCGCTTTCTCAGGGACACCCTTTCGGACGAGTCCTGGCCGCCCGCCACAGAATGGGAAGAGGCGCTCGAAAGCGCCTCTGTCACACAATAAGTCTGTCTCGGTGACTATTCGATGTCCCGGCTCGCGGAATCAGTCTGTCCCTCCAGCTTTTCGATCGCGTCACTCACAGAGAGGACGATCTCATCGGCTGCCTCCCGAAGTTCCGCGGGGGATTTCGGAAACGTAAAGCCCACATCGCAGGCCTTGATCAGGGGGAGATCGTTATAGGAATCCCCGATCCCGCCAAACCGCCCGATTCCGAACAGTTCCCTGACGCGCGCGATGCCGGTCCCCTTGGAGCAGCCGGCCGCCACGATGTCCACGTTCCTGATGTTTTGGAAAGCGCTGACAAATTGTCCGTATTTTTCTTCGATCAGAGCTGCCGCCTCTGCGGCCGCTCTCTCGTCCTCCAGCCGCATGGAGATACCGTAGATCCGGTCCTGCGGGATCTCTGAGAACGAATTGACTCTTACCTGGAGCGGATACTCCGGCGTGTTAAGGCAGTAGACCCGCCCGTCCGCGTGGATCACTTCCGCCGCTCTGTCCTCGAACTCCCTGCAGATCGTCTCTGCGGCCGAGGGGTCCATGGCGCGGCTGTCCAGCACATTTCCCTTCCCGTCCACGGTAAGGGCTCCGCTCACACTGATGATGAAATCCGGGCGGATAAAGTCTCCGATCGTATCGAAAATGCTGTCCGGCGACCTGCCTGTACAGATTCCGAACAGGCCTCCCCTCTTTTGGAAGAAGAGGATCTCGAAGATGTCCCTCGCGTAGAAACGCTCCTCCGTGTTATGAAAATATAGTGTCCCGTCGAAATCGGCGGCCAGTGCTTTGATCAAAATATACCTCTTTCTCCTTTTCTATTCCTTGAGCGGAAGGACCCGGTTCAGGACGCTTCTGAGCGTCCCCAACTCGACCGGTTTGGCAATATAGGCGTCCATGCCGCAGTTTCTGGCTCTCTCTATGTCCTCGTCAAACGCGTTGGCCGTCATGGCCACGACCGGGAGATTCGCGTGCTCGACGTCGTGCATTTTCCGGATATTGCGCGTCGCCTCATAGCCGTCAATTCCCGGCATCTGAATGTCCATCAGGACCGCGTCATAGTAATTCCGGTCTGACCTTGCGATCATGAGGATTGCCGTCTCGCCGTCCGGCGCCGTCTCAACCACAAATCCGTCATCCTCCAGAAGGTCCCTCGCGATCTCCCGGTTGAGTTCATTGTCCTCTACGACCAGGATCCGGATCCCTTCGGCCTCTTTCCCGGGTGCCGACCCCTTTCTGTTTGTAAAGACGGCCGACTTGGAGGTCAGGACCGTGAACTCTTCCTGTTCCGCGGAGCCTTCCCGGCCGGAATTTTTGTCCGCATCTTCCCCCCTGAGACAGCGAAGCGCGAGATTGACCGTAATGACGGTTCCCCTCCCCTGTACGCTGTCTACGGTTATGGAGCCTCCCATGGTATCCACGATTCCCTTGCAGATCGGCATACCGAGTCCGCTCCCGAGGACCTTGCTGACTGTCGTATTGTTCTCTCTCTCAAAGGGATCGAAGATCCTCTTCAAGAATTCCCTGCTCATGCCGATCCCGGTGTCGCTCACGACGAATTCGAGCGCCGCATAGCCTGCCGGAGCGCCCAGCCCCTGGGAGACCGTGAGCCTTATCCGCCCTTGTCTTGGCGTATACTTGACGGCGTTACTGAGCAGATTTAAGAGAAGCTGCGTCATCCGGAGCTTGTCGCAAAGCACATTCTCCGGCACACTCTCCGCAACACGAAATTCAAACTCGTGCTCTCGCGAGAGGATCTCCGGCTTTATGAGGTCGGTCACTTCCCTGATGAGCTCCCGGATATTGCACCAGGACTCCTCCAGAAAGATCCTCCCGCTCTCGATCCGGCTCATGTCCAGTACGTTGTTGATAAGCTCCAGGAGGTGATTGCTCGAAATCAGGATCTTATCGAGGCTCTCCATTACCTTCTGCGGCTCGTCGATGTGAGCCTTCGCGATGTTGGCAAATCCGACAATTGCGTTCATCGGCGTCCGGATGTCATGGGACATATTGGAGAGGAACATGCTCTTGGCGTCATCCGCGTGCCTGGCATGCTCCAGCGCGTCCTCCAGGAGCCTTCTCTTTCTGATCTCCTCCTGTCTCTCCTCCTCAATGTTGGCAAATCCAAGGACCATCTGCATGGATCGCCCGTTTCCGATCCTGACGCCCTTGACCTGATAATACTGCGGTGCGGCCGTGTTGGCGTTTCGGAAGGCGAAGGTAAATCCCTTCTTCTTTTTGAGCACCTCTCTCACATTATCGATGCTGAGAAGTTCTATAAAGTTCTCCCGGTCCTGCCTGGAGACCCCCTTATAAGCAAACGCCTCGATGCTGTCCGAATAGCTCGGAAGAAAGATCCTGCTGTATTTAGTCGTGATCCTGTCCTCACGGCGGTAGATGTCATAGGTATCGGTCTCAAGATCTACGAAATAGACCGACGCGTAATCGTTCGTGAGGCCCTGGATCATATCCATTCTCTTTTTGTTCTCGATCTCGATCTTCTTCTGCTCGGTGACATCGCGCATGATGATCATCGCGGTCAGATCTCCCGTCGTCTCGTTTTTGGTCAGCGCGATGATCTCCTTGATCCACACCCGGTTCCCGAATTTGTCCTGCACAAGGTATTCGATCCAGGGAGCTCTCTCACCCATCTCATAGATCCGGATCAGGTTCTCCCTGTCCACAAGCTCCAGAAACTCCTCCCGGTTGCCCGACAGGATCCTCTCCGACCAGCTCTTTGCGTGGACACCGAAGTCTCCGGGAATATCGATTCCGGGCACATAGTAAAAGATATCCTCATTCCGGTTCATGGCAGAGACCACAAGGTTTCTCGTCACATTGACCTCGAAGGTGGAAATGGACTCGGAAGCCAGAAGTCCCCGGTAAAAATTTTCCGTTCTGCCGCCCACCTCCGCCGAAGGCTGTCCCTGGCTGCTGATGTGCTCGATGCTGTCGAATACGCCGCTTTGATCTGTCCTTAAGCTTTCCTCCCGCGGAATACAGGCAACGGCTTTGACCGGAACACCATCCCGAATCGCAAGCCTCCGGTTCTCGATCTTTTTCCAGCGCCCGTCCTTCATCTGATAGGACAGGATGAACAGGCTCCGGTCCGCGAGGACTGTGCGTATGTTCTCTATACTGCCCATCATCTCGCGCCATTCGGCGTACTCCGGATTGATCCGGGTCCGGCTGTAGACGCGGTTAAACTCCGAGTAGCAGCTTCCGGTGACAGGATCCGGCTCCTGAACGCCCTCAGCCTCCATGATCTTTTCGATCCTGTCTTTTTCCAGATCGATCATATAGACGCGGCTGTAGTTTTCCAGAAAGGCCTTAAGCAGCTCATTATTGTAGTCAGTGGTCATATTTACCTCCATGTCGAAGCTCTTTGGCGCGGGTCATGTCCCTTCTGCTGCGCCCTTTCTGTCCATCCTGACGGAATCTTCCCGACAAAAGCATTCTAATAATCCACCTTCATGAGACAGAGTCCCTGCGCGGGCGCCGTGAAACCGGCTTTCTTTCTGTCCCTGGCCTCAATGATCCCTGCCATCTCCTCCGGCTCCCGTTTCCCGAATCCCACTTCCAGGAGCGTTCCCGTCATGATCCTCACCATGTTCTGCAAAAATCCGTTTCCGTGGTAATAGAAGCGGATATAACTTCCGCTCTCCTCGATCCGGATCACATCGACGACCCTGACCGTGGATTTCTTCATCTTGGAATTTCCGCAGAAGCTCTTGTAATCGTGCATGCCGATCAGATACTCGGCGGCCTCCCTCATTCTGTCAGTATCCGGCGCCCGGTCCAGGACCGTCACGTATTTCCTGTCAAAAACGGGCTTGGAAGCCCCGTACCAGCACGTATAGCGGTAAGTCTTTCCGATTGCCTTAAAGCGGCTGTGAAACCTCTCAGCGGCCAATTTGACGCTGCTGACGCCGATGTCCTCCGGAAGGTACCGGTTCAGATAGGCCTGTACCTCCTCTTCCGTCATCTCCGTGTCGAGGAGCACGTTGCAGGTCATCGCCCTCGCGTGGACGCCCGCGTCCGTTCTCCCCGCGCCGATCACCGTGACGGACTCTCCCTCCGGCATTTCCACCATCTGGCTGAGCACAGACTCCAGCTTCCCCTGTATCGTCATCTCTGTATCCGGCTGATGCTCCCAGCCAAAATATCGCGTTCCGTCGTAGCTTACGACCATCTTGAAATTTTTCATGCCTCCCTCCCTGCTGTCCGATCAATACTTCCGCTTTAAGAGCGAGAAGAGTTCCTCCGCAGACCGCCGGCTCTCCAGCGTGAGAACTTCCACGCCGCCCTCGTAGATCACTCTGATCGTGGGAAGCTCGATGTGGTAGCCGCCCATCGCGCTGTCTTCGTCGCGGCTCTCCTTCCCGGGGATCACCCCCCGGATCGCGCTCAGCGGAAGATAGCGCCAGGAAAATCCCCTGTCCGGTATATAAAGTGCCTTGTCACTTACATGGAACTGTTCTATGACTCTCGCTCCCTTAAAGTCCTTTCCCGGATTCTCTATTTCAAATGAAGGCGCCGCCGGCCTGTATCCCCATAATGCCATATCGATGTTCCTTTTTGTCTGTTACAACTCCAGTAATGCCAGCGCCTCCTCCTGAAGCGCCTCTCTTCTGTCCTTAAGAAGGAGCAGGCGGTTGTACCGGTAGTAGGCGTCGTTTCCGCACTCGTTCACAAATTTCAGACTGTAGTAGCCCGCTGAGAGCTCCGAGAGAAAGAGCACGATCTCCTGCCCCTCTCCGAACGTCGCCGACAGAAAGCGGAAACTGTTTGTCAGATGCTTGTCCGCGCTCTCTGTCTCTTCCCTTCTTCTTCGCTCCGCCTCGTCAAAATCTGCCTTCATGAGCAGGAAATCGGCCTTGGGATCGCCGGTTCCGTTCAGGACCAGATTCTTCTCTGTCTCCGAAAGGCGGGCGCTGACCTTTCTCTCCACGCGCTCCGCTTCGCGGTCCAGCATGCCGGCCTTTGTGAGCCTTGCGGTCTTTTCATCGCAGGCTTTTCTTCTCTCCGCGATGAGGCTTTGGGCCGTGCCCTCTCCCGTCTTGAGCTGCCCGCGAACCTTCATGAGTTCCTCCAGCATCCTCTCCTGGATCCTCTTGTTCTCAGCATAGGTCCGGAATTCCTGATTCAGGTTGTCAATGAGAAGCCCCAGGATACTGAGCTTTTCATCGAACGGTGCCTCTCGCAGCGCGCCGCTCTCCTCCGGAATGGCTCCCTCGAGGATCTCCGGGATCCGATAGAGCGTGCGGTATTTGCTGTAGAGCTCATAGTAGGTCGCAAATCCGGAGGCGATCTCCGGGTCCTGCAGATACTGGATGCACAGTCTCTCGCCCACTTCGATCCCAAGCTCCTCATAGACCTTGAGGATCCTGGACAGGTCCTCCCATCCTCGGGCGGTCACGAACTGCCTTCCGTCAATCTGTGTTTTGACACTGTAGAAGTCCTTCCGGCGGATCTCCAGATAGGACAGGATCGCTCCGTGGATGCCCGCGCGGTACGCGTACTCCTTCCAGACCGTGAAGTCCTCCTCGATGTCGATCCTCTTGACGCGGTCCAGCGTCACGATGTCAAAATCCCGAACGGATTTATTGTACTGCGGCGGATTTCCGGCCGTGACAATGATAAAGCCCTCGGGAACCCTGTGGTTTCCGAACATCTTGTACTGCAGAAACTGAAGCATCGTGGGGGCCAGTGTCTCCGAGACGCAGTTGATCTC
>DLYC01000070.1:9004-10101 GCA_003447895.1 Lachnospiraceae bacterium
AGTTGATCTCGTCCAGAAAGAGGATGCCCTCCGAAATGCCGGAGATCTCGATCTGGTCGTAGACAGACGCGACGATCTCGCTCATGGTGTACTCCGTGACCGCGTGCTCCTCCCCGCCGTACTCCTTTCTGGAGATGAAGGGAAGGCCGATGGCGCTCTGCCTCGTGTGGTGCGTGATCGTATAGGCGATCAGGCTGATCCCGCACTCCCTCGCGACCTGCTCCATGATCGCGGTCTTTCCGATCCCGGGCGGTCCCATTAAGAGAATGGGCCTCTGCCGCTCCGGCGGGATCTCATAGGCGCCCGTCTCATCCTTTTTGAGATAGGCGCGCACGGTATTGATGACTTCCTGTTTGGCTTCCTTGATGTTCAGCTTGATATTCACTCTCTTCCCCCGTTTCTGTCCCTTACTTCCAGTCCGCCCGGCGTGATAAAGAGCTTGATCGCCCAGTCCGGGACGCCGGTGTCATCCAGCTCTTCGTCCTTCCAGAAGACAAAGGCTGTATCGTAATCCGTCGGCTTGTCGGGATAGGTGCCAAAGCCGTCGGTAAAGTACATAAGACCTTTCAGGTTCTCCAGTTCCCCTTTCGCCCGAAGATCCTCTATGTGATTGAAAACCGGCCGGAAATCCGTCCCGAAGCCGCCCTTCACCTCAAATTCCCTCGCGTATTCCAAGAGCTCGGAAGGATCCGTGATCACCCGGTCATTCTGCACCTGATCGTCACACTCGATCAGATGGATCTGCGTCTTCTTGAAAAAGCTCCCGATCCCGGCGAGCAGGTCCGCCGTCTCATTCAGGAACTGCTGCACCAGGACCTTCTGGCAGGACGCCGACGTATCGATCGCGATGACCAGCGAGTCCACCTTCCGGATCTCCCTGAACTCATTCTCCTCGATCAGCGGCATATTCCCGTAGAGTTCCATTCCGTAATAGTAGAACCCGTAGTCGAAGGAGTCCAGGTCTATGCCTGCCTCCTCACGCAAAATAGAGAACCTCTGCAGAAATTCCCTGTAGTCCGTCCTCTTTCTGCTCTCAAAGCGAAGGATCCTGGTGAGGGAACCCGCCTCCTGTGAGCGCTCCTTTCCCATGATCTCCA
>DLYC01000158.1 GCA_003447895.1 Lachnospiraceae bacterium
AAGACCAAAGGACTCAACCTTCTGTACGGACCCGGCAACGATCTGGTATCCTGCACAGCGCTTACCGCTGCGGGATGTAATATGATCCTGTTCACCACCGGCAGAGGAACGCCTTTCGGAGCACCTGTTCCGACCATGAAGATCGCCACTAACACACCCCTCGCGACCAAGAAGGCCAACTGGATCGACTTCAACGCGGGCGTTGTGGCGGACGGCGTCAAGACCCTCGACGAGGCGGGCGCGGATCTTCTTGACCTTGTCTGTGAAGTCGCTTCCGGCAAGCAGACGAGCACTGAGCGCAAGGGCTTCAGAGAAATTTCGATCTTTAAGGACGGCGTCGTACTGTAAAGGCTGACGGCTGATCTTCGGGAGCTGCTAAGGCCCTGCGGCCAGGGAATTTGTGGGCGCGGGCCTCCTGCAGCTCCTTTTACATTTGTACGGAACGGATGGCTCGGTTAGTATGTAGTGTCGGCTCACTTTGCGAGCCTTGAATCAGGAATGAAAGGGAGAAAACGTATGCAGCTGGGAATTCGTCTTCACGATATCCACACAGGGAAAGGGCCCGAGTTCCAGACCATGGAGAAACGGGCGAAGACGGCGAGAGAAGAGGGATTTACCTGTGTGCACCTGGCCTATTCGAAGGTCATAAAGGGCTATACATTCGACGACTGCGCACTGACGGAAGGCCTGGCAAAATATACAAAGAGAGTCTTTGACAGCCAGGGCCTGGACGTCGCGGTCCTTGGATGCTATCTGAACCTCGCGCACCCCGATCCGGAGAAACTTAAGGAAATCCAGTCCAGGTACTACGGGCACCTCCGCGTGGCGTCCCTTCTGGGCGCCGGCGTTGTGGGAACCGAGACCGGAGCGCCCAATGCCGAGTACAAGATGGATGCCAATACACACTCCGAGGAGGCCCTGGACGCTTTCATCAGGGGCCTTGAGCCGGTCGTGGAGAGAGCCGAGAAGTGCGGCGTGACGATGGCCATCGAGCCCGTCTGGAAGCACATCGTCTACAGCCCGGACAGGGCGGTCAAGGTCCTTGAGGCCATTCAGAGCCCCAACCTTCGGATCATCTTCGATCCGGTCAACATCCTGTATCCCGGAAACCTCGATGAGCGCGACAAGGTGATCGGAGAGGCCATGGAGAAGCTCTGCGACCGCATCGCGGTCGTCCACCTCAAGGACTGCGTCCTGAACGGGGATGACCTGAAGAGCATTGCGGCAGGAACAGGCGTCATGGATTACACGGAGATCCTCCGGTTCATAAAGGCGAGGAAGCCGTATATCCACACGACTTTGGAAAACACGACCGATGAGAACGCGGAAAGCGCCAGAGTATTTCTGCAGGAGCTGTACGACAGCCTGTAAGGACGCGGGCTTCGGCCCGCGACAGGGATACGACAGCCTGTAAGGGCGTGGGCTCCGGCCCGCGGCAGGGACAGAGAACCTATCACAAAGGAGGGGAATTATGATTCACAAAAATCCGCTTTTAAGTGAGGAAGGCGGACAGAAATTTATTACTTTCGGCGAGATCATGCTTCGCCTTACGCCGCCCAATTACGGCAAGATCCGAGTGGCGAACAGCTTCGAGGCAAGCTACGGCGGAAGTGAGGCCAACATCGCACTGGCCCTTGCAAACCTTGGCGTGGACAGTACCTTCTTTACCGTGGTACCCAACAATTCGCTGGGAAAGAGCGCCGTGCGTATGCTTCGAAGCAACGATGTGCACTGCACGCCTGTGATCCTTTCCACCAAAGAGGAGACTCCGACCCACAGGCTGGGAACCTATTATCTGGAGACCGGCTACGGAATCCGTCCCAGCAAGGTGACCTATGACCGCAAGCACAGCGCGATCACAGAATATGACTTCTCCGGAATCGATACACGGGAGCTGTTGGAAGGGTTTGACTGGCTGCACCTGAGCGGCATCACACCGGCCTTGAGCGAAAGCTGCGCGGATTTCATGCTCCGACTGATGCAGACCGCCAAGGATATGGGCCTGACGGTGAGCTTTGACGGAAACTTCCGAAGCCTTCTGTGGACCTGGGATGAGGCGCGCGACTTCTGCACAAAGTGTCTGCCCTATGTGGATGTGCTCTTTGGCATCGAGCCCTATCATCTCTACAAAGATGATGAGGACCCCTCCAAGGGAGACTGGAAGGACGGCGTTCCGCTCCAGCCCTCCTACGAGCAGCAGGATGAGATCTTCCAGATCTTTGTGGAAAAATATCCCAACATCCGCTGCATCGCAAGGCATGTCCGCTATGTGCACTCCGGAAGTGAGAACAGCCTGATGGCCTACATGTGGTACAAGGGGCACACCTTCGAGAGCCGCCTGTTTACGTTCAACATTCTGGACAGAGTCGGCGGCGGCGACGCGTTCGCCAGCGGCCTGATCTATGCCTATATGCATAATTTCAAACCTATGGATATGGTGAACTTCGCGGTGGCATCGAGCGTCATCAAACACACGATCCACGGCGACGGAAATATCACAGATGATGTGGACAGCATCATCAACCTCATGAACATGAACTATGATATCAAGCGCTGAGAGCAGCGCAGCCGGCCCCGGCTTCCCGGGTTTCCGGGAGAAAGGGGCCGGACGCGGACGAGGCGATTGATACCACAACAAGAAAAGGAGAAAAAAAGACCATGAAAGCATTTATGGACAAAGATTTCCTGCTGGAGACAGAGACAGCGAAGCACCTGTTCCACGACTATTCGGATCCGATGCCCCTGGTGGACT
>DLYC01000028.1 GCA_003447895.1 Lachnospiraceae bacterium
CCCTCTTTCTGAGCTCCGTGAGCCTCTGCGCGTTGTAGAGCTTCACCTTCTCTTCGACCTCGAAGAGCCTCGCGCGTCCGGGAATGCCGATCGCCTTCAGGGAGGGGGAGACCGCAAGACAGATGGTCTTCTCGGTCCTTGTCCGGTCCGCCACGACGAGATTGGCCGTCAGCGGATTGATGCCGCGCTCGCCGCACTCCACGGACGCGTAGAAGGACTTCAGGTCTATGGCCACATAGGTTCGTTTCCTGTCGGTCCCCTGCTTTCTCCGTTCCTCTGTCATGCATCGTCCTCCGGATCCTCCGCCTCTTCGGCGCTCTCTTTGGCCGCGTCTTCGCCGGCGCCTGAAGTACCCGCGCGCGCCCCTGTAAAGAAGCCGGACCACGGATCGCCCACCCTCATTTTGGGGTGATCCTCCTCTTCCACTACAGAGTACGCCAGGATCTGCTCGATCCTCTCCGCCTTCCCCTTGAGGTCAAAATAGCGGCGCATTGTCCCCTCTTCGTCCCACCATCGGGAGAAGGCCTCCCGGGAAGTGCTCGCGTGTCTCTGTTCCATTTCCAACAGAATATCGGTCATCTCTTCCCGGAGGCCCTCCAGCTCATCCTTATATCTTTTTGCATCAAACTGTGATAAGATTCTCATCTTTCTGATCTGCTGTTAAGGCTCGCCCAATGGGCCCCTGAACAGCGGCTATGTTATATTTCCCTGATCTCAAACAAAAGCGACGCGAAATCTCCGCCCTTGACCGTGAGGATATCCCGGCTGATCGGAATTCCCGCGCTCATGAGCGTACTTCCGTGAAGTTTTAAGACCATCTCGCTCTTTTCCGCCCTGATACCGTACACGGCGAGAAGCTGCGGTGAGACTGACGGATCCGGTGAGAGATCGCATCGGACTTCATAGAGCTTTTCGGGGTCAAGCCCGGACAGGCGAAGGCGCTCCCAGGAGCCGTTGACCTTGTTCAGTCTCTGATAGAAAGCAGCGATGGCGCGGCTCTTGTCCCGGGAGACGACCATCCAGGCGGTCTCGTTTCCCTTGAAGGGGTTTCTGAGCCTGTAGAAGTCGCCGTCCACCTGGATCAGCTCCCTGTTCTTTTTCATAAACCGGACCTGCTTCTTCACGGTCTCCCGCTCCGCGTCTGTGAGAAGTCCCAGGTCCAGCTCATAGCCGAAGGTGCCGAAGTAGGCCACATTGGCCCTTGTCTCAAGGGGCGTAGTGCGCATCAGCTGGTGGTTTGGAACGGCCGATACATGAGCGCCCATGCTGACGATCGGATAGACGTACGACGTGCCGTACTGGATCTTCTGTCTCTCCGCCGCGTCGGAGTCATCGCTGCACCACGCCTGAGGGGCCCAGAAAAGCAGACCTGCGTCAAACCTGGCGCCGCCGCTCGCGCAGCTCTCAAAGAGGATCTCCGGAAATGAAGAGGTCAGTCTCTCATAGAGGTCATAGACCCCCAGAATGTAGCGGTGCATCATCTCGCCCTGCCTGAAGGAGGCCGGCATTCCGGCTTTTTCGGAATCCTCCTTCACCCAGTCCGCATTGCTGAAAAGGCCGGTCATGTAGCGGTTCATATCCCACTTGATGTAAGAGATCTTCGATGTGCGAAGAATCTTAGCGATCATCTCATAGATGTGGTCCACCACCTGCGGATTGGAAAAATCCAGCACATACTGATGTCTTCCATGGCAGTCAAACCGGTCCGGCGCGCCGATCACCCACTCGGGATGGCTCCGGTAGAGGTCGCTGTCTTTGTTGACCATTTCAAGCTCCACCCAGATGCCGAACTTCATTCCGAGCGCTTCCACCTTGCGGGAGAGCCCGTCGATCCCCGAGGGGATCTTTTGGGGATTGCAGTACCAGTCTCCAAGCCCCGCGCGGTCATTGACTCTCTTCCCAAACCAGCCGTCGTCGAGCACGAACAGCTCGATCCCGCAGTCCCTGGCTTTGGACGCAATGTCGATCAGCTTGTCCTCATCGAAGTTAAAATAGGTGGCCTCCCAGTTATTGATGAGGATCGGACGGGGCAGATCTCTCCATTTGCCTCTCATGAGCCGCGTCCTGTACAGTCTGTGGAAGGTACGGCTCATCCCGCCAAGTCCTCCGCAGCTGTAGACCATCACCGCTTCCGGTGTCTGAAAACTCTCCCCCTTACGGAGGACCCAGCTGAAGTTCTCGGGGTGAATGCCCATCATGACGCGGGTCATATCAAACGTCGAGACTTCCGCCTGTGCCAGGAAATTTCCGCTGTAGAGGAGACTGAAGCCGTAGACTTCGCCCTGCTCCTCCGTGCAGCCGGGCCTTGCAAGCGCCAGGAAAGGATTGTGCTCCGAGCTGCTTCCGGTTCCGCAAAGGCTCTGGATCGCCGTGATCCCCATCTCCAGACGGCGCTCTTTGACGTAGCGCTCTCTCGCCCAGCCGCCGGCCAGGTCGATCATGGTAAAGTCCATATCCGACCACTCTACCGACATACTCATGGCCTTTTCCAGAACGATCGGCGAATCGCCGCGGTGGTCAAACCTTGCGCTCCTTGTGATGACAGGATAGTCCTCAAAGATGGTGTACAAAAGCACCAGGTCTGTGTCCGTTACCTGATCGCGAAGGGTGATCTCCAGCGTCTGTGCTTCCTCCGCCTTCTCTGTGTAAGTGGCGGGAAGAGGAAGAAGGGAGGGTTTTCCCTCTGTGATCGTGTGGCTCACATATCGGAAGTCCGTGATCCTGCTTCCGTTCTCCTGGAGCACTGTCACGGCCGGGCTCCGGTAATCCCCCGTTCCGTAGGACGGGTACTCCTGCCTGGTGTAGTGCATGGACAAAAGACCGGGCTCCGGGACGCTCACCGACATCAGCGCGCGCATAGCTTCTTCGTGATAGACGTCGTAGGACGTCTCGTCCGCGATCCTTTTTCCGTAATAGATCTGCTCGAGCTGTCCGTTTTCCATCACGCGAAGGAGATAACTCACCCCGGGATTGTACAAATGAAAGGTCCTGTCTGACTCACGAAAAACTATAGCCATGCTTCCTCCTTATTCTCTGCCTTCTTCTTCCCCAGATCCTGTTCCCTCGGGCTTTGAGGATCATGTTCCTTCGCATCCGCTTTGCCGGGATCGGAAATGTATGCCGTCCGAATCCCATCATGCCGCCCCTCAGCCGCCCGGTGATCCTGCGCCTTAGCCCTCTGCTGTGTGTCTGTGTATTTCTGTCCGTTTCAAGGGACTCATCCCCGGTCTGTAGGGCCGGAGGATCCGCTTCCTTTACCGGAATTTCTTCCTCCGGGGCCGCCTGAACAGGCACAATCTCTTCTTCAGGTTCCGGCTCCGCTTCCGTCACTGCCATTTCGATCAGCACCGGTCGCAGTGCAAACACTTCCTCCGCTTTCAGCGCCGGTTCTGCCGGCGATTCTGCCATCGGTTCTTCCTCCGGCTCCGCTGACGGTTCCTCCATCAGTTCTTCTGCCGGTTCTTCCTCCGGCTCCGCAAGCGGCGCTTCCATCGGCTCTTCCTCCGGTTCCGCAAGCGGCTCCGCCGCCTGCTCATGGGGATCGATCAGATCGATCGTGATCTTTCCGAAGGGCTCGTCCTGCGTGATCCGGATCTTCTGGTGCTTCATGAGCTCCAAAATGACCAGGAAGGTCACAATGATCTCTTCCTTGCTGTCCTGAATTTCCAGCATCTCCCTGAAGTCCGCGTGGGGATGATTGGCCAGGTAAGCTCTGATATAGAGTTCCTTGTCGGCAACGCTGATCTCTTCCCTTTGGATTTTGCCAAAGCCGCTGCGGACGGGGTCCACTCTGTTTTTCTTTCGCTTAAGGACGTCCGAAAATACATTCCGAAGGCTCTCCAGCGTCCTGTCTCCGATCAGTTCCTCGTAGTTGACAGGCGGCATATAGCTTTTGACTTCCTCGGGGAGGTCCTGCGGGCGAAAATAGCTGAAGCCGGCGTGCCTTCTCTTCTCCTTGAGTTCCTCCGACATACACTTGTAGAGCTTGTACTCAAGAAGCCTCTTCACCAGTTCATCCCTGGGGTCCTCTTCCTCTCCGTCTTCGTTCTCCTCCCGGGGAAGGAGCATCCGGCTCTTGATGTCGAGGAGCGTCGCGGCCATGACCAGGAACTCACTGGTCACGTTCATGTCGTCATGTTCCATCCGGCGGACATATTCCAGGTACTGGTCCGTGATCGTCACGATCGGAATGTCATAGATATCTATCTTATTCTTTTCGATCAGATGCATAAGAAGGTCCATAGGACCTTCAAACACCTGTAGTTTAATCGGGATCGGCATGTTCAGCTGTTCTCCCCGCCGTCTTGTGTGTCCGCCTCGGAAGAATCCTCCGAAGAGCTGTACTCACCGGCGGTATCTCCTTCTCCGGGCTCTTCCGCCTCCGCAGGCGCCTCGGTCGCGTACTCGGACGCGTACTCCGAAGTTGCTCCCGCTTCCGCGTACTCGGAACTTACTCCCTCTGCGGCGGTTTCGGAAGACGTGGTCGCCGCGGCCGCCGCTTCCTCCATCGTTCCGGCGGCGTTTGCGCCGGCGCGGTTTTCTTCGAGGTCTGTGACGAGCCAGGTCTTATCGATCTTTTCAAGAGAGAGAATGGTTTTTTCTTCCGCGCTCTCGCCGCTCTCGAGCTGTTCTTTCATCTTGCCCACCACAATGGGGATCAGGTCGCTGTAGAGCTTTCTGTACATCGCCTTTTCCCCCTCATCCTTGTAGAGGGAGATGAGCTCATCATAGTGCTCCGTCTGGTAGGCGCTGATCAGCTCCTTCGTGTCCTCGGAGATCATATTGGACGCCTCGGGATCATAGCCCAGTGTGATCCTGACCGTAACAGCGGCTTTTTCGTCCTGCACTTTCACGTCCTGGATCTCGTAGTCCTTATAGGCCTTCTCAACGATCTGGTTGACATATTCGTCGACCGCTTTCTGCGCCTCCTCATCGATCTCGTCTTTGGAGACGCCCATCGCTTCATAAAATGAATCGGAAAGATACTGCGGGTCAATCATCTTCATGACATCGCCCTTCATGAACTCCTCTGTCGCATACTGCGAAGCTGCTTCTCTGTCATTGTTGACTAATGCGGTCAGAAATCCTTCCGCTGCTGCCGTGACATCCTTTTTATCATTGTTGCATCCTGTCAGGATCAGCAGTGTAAGTATTGTCAATAAGACTGTAGTAAGTTTTTTCACTCTTCCCTCCATGCCGAGCGCTATGCGCGCAGGCGCGCGAGGAGAAAGTCGCGAATGCGATTTCTCCGATGCGATTTGCAAGGTTTGAGGCGCTCCGGCTCAAACCTTGTGAGTGAAAAATCAGCTCATCAGAGTGATTTTTCACTCTTCCCTCCTGCTATCATTCATTACCCCGGGCTCTCGTCCCGGAAGCCTGCTGCCCGGGTGTAAGCTCAAAGAACCGCCACTTCACTCAGACAGATTACATCCCTGTAGGGATCCAGATTTTCGTTTCTGAGACAGGAAATCGCTTCCTCTCTCCTGTTCCAGTAATGCATCGGAAACATGCATCTGCAGCGAATAAACCTAAGAAAGTCATCCGCGGCCAAAAAGGCGTTCTCTCCAAGCCTTGGATCGACCGGGATCATGGCTGCGTCAAAATCCCAACTGCTGATCTTCTCCAGCTGTCTTCTGAAGATCCGCCTTGAATAGGCGTTGTCATGCTCGTTTCCGTCTCTCCAGTGCCAAACGCCCAGGTCGCCCGCGTGAAAGAAATTGTACCCTTCCGTGCTGACGACATAAGCCACCCCTTCATCATTGGAGCGGATGGCATAGATCATGATCTTGTCCTGCTCATAGTGCCTGCCCGGCTGCACATGCAGAATATCGTCTCCCTTTCTTTCCGGTGCCGTACAGCACTCCAGAACATAGAGGATATTCGGGCAGGATTTTCTCAGGTCCCAGATCCTCGGCGAATAGTGGTCAGCGTGCCCGTGAGTCACAAATACCATCACCTTCTTGTTCGGGTCAAAATCCGGAAGTTTCCCGGAAAACCAGTCGAAGATCAGAACCGTTCTCTCCATCTCGATCACAAATCCGCTGTGATAAATATGAGTAACTCTGACCATCTACTCTTCCCCCGGTGCGATCTGTTCATTGAGCCATTCCACCGCTTCCTCCAGCCCTTTTTCGGAAAACGGAAACTCCCGGCTCTTAATGAGCGAGGGGTCCGTGGCCCCGTAGGAAAACGGTTCCGGCCAGATCTTCGCGAGAAGGACCGCGGGATCCCGCTTGTCCGGCGGCGTATAGTGGACATTTTTGAGAGGATCGATCGCCACCCGGTAGCGCATTCCGCCGCAGCTGCCGTATAAGGCCTCCCCGTATTCATAAAAACCTATGGAGTACAACTCCTTCGGATCAATCTTCATACAATAACTCCGTTCCCTGTGTCACAAGCTCCCGGCCTCTCAGGACGGGAAGCTCTCGTCCTGTGTTTCGCTTCCGGTTACAGATTTCTGCCGTGGCACTTCTTGTATTTTTTGCCCGAGCCGCAGGGGCAGGGGTCATTGGGCAGGATCTTCTTCGCGCTCCGCTTATAGGTCCCGCTCCCCTCTGAGAGGTAGACAGGCTCCTTCTTTCTCTTAAGAGCCTTCTGATAGGCCTCCTCCATGCCCGCGTTCAGGGCATCCCTGGGGACCTTGATCTCATCAAAAGTCTCCAGCTGATCCAGGATCGCCTCTCTCATGCCCTCGGGCCCGAGTCTCTGGAGCTGATCCAGGAAAGTCACGGCTCTCATATAGGAGTGCGGGTACTTCTCCGCGACGTAGAGGAGCTCCTCCCCGTGTTTCTCTATGTACCTGGTCATGTACCACTCATAGGACAGAGCCGTGAGTTTGGCCTCATGCTCCTCCTCTCCGGCGCCCGCCATCGGGGCCCGGCTTTCCGCCGACAGAAAGCTCTCCATCAGCGCGCTGACCGCGTTGTCCTCGTGATATTCATAGGATTCCACAGAACGGTATGCGTTTTCGATGATGTAATACTGTTCGCTGTCAAGAAGGTACCCCTGCTCTTCCACCTCCCGTACAAGGCTCCGGAAAGGGATCCGGAACGTGCGCGCCGTGAGAGCCCGGCTCAGATAGGCAATATTCCTGGCGAGATTCTCCTTCATCCTCGCGTCCATCGTGACAGTCGACAGAAAACGCTTGTAAACAGCTATGTCGACCGTGGTCTCCATAGCCCCCAGAACGCCGTCCAGATACAGGAGCCGCTGGAAGCACCCGTCCAAAAGATCGACGGATTCGATCTCTCTCGTCTCCTCCCAGTGTGTCACCTCCCTGCGGAAGACCTCCCTCGCTTTCTCCCTCTGGCCGACCTTTTCCAGGCAGTCCGCGTATGCGGAATTGTAGAAGGGATGATGCTCGCCGAGGTCCGTGACCGACTCAAACGTCTTCACTGCCTGCTTGTAATTGCCCGCTGCCTGATAGGCCTGTCCGAGGCTGATCATCGACTCCTTCTGGGACGGGTCCTCCGCGATCGCCCGCTGAAGGAAGGGGATCGCCTCTTCCGGCCGTCTCTGGGAGACCAGGCACCTGCCGAGCATTCCGAGCACATCCGCGTGATCGGGATCCGCTTCCAGCATTTCCCTGCACAGTTCCTCCTGCCTTTCGTAATCGCCGTTATATTCCGCGTACAGAGCCTCGCGCATCTGTTCCCGGATCGTGAGAGGCAGCTGCGCCGTGTACCGGTCGATCTCCTCCATATAGTCATTTAAGTTGCTCTTAATTGTGATAATTCCGTTCTTGTTCTCTTCCATAATCCTGTTTACCCGGCTCTTATTTATTCACAGCCCGCCTTTCGGGCCGCCTGTGATCAGACTGAATTTTCCTGTTATTCGGCATCCGGCGCTTTCGTTTTTTCACTGTCAGCGCTCTCGGCCGGCTGCCCTTGATCCGGCGCTTTCGCGTCTTCTGTCGGAAGTTCCAGCACCGGCGTCTCTGCCTCCAGGGCCGCCGCTTCCATCTTTTCCATCTCCTTGGTGTCCGCGACATCTCCGATATTGCCCGACAGATCCTCAAGGGTGATCTTCATCATATCGTCGTGAGTGGGCGCCTTCATCTCCGCTACGCGGCGCGCCTGGTTCGTGATGATGTCCTCAAACATGTTTCGGACTTCGCGGGCATTGGCGAAGTTCTCCTGCCGCTGCATCTTTCTGCTGACGATCCTTGCCCGGATCTGTTTTTTGGCGTCTTCCTCGACGACATAGTCGTACTTGTCGCAGTTTAGATAGAAGATGGCCTCCAGCTCATCGATCGTGTAGTCCGGGAATTCAATATATTTGTTGAACCTGGACTTGAGGCCGGGATTGCTGTTTATGAACTTCTCCATCGGCTTCGTGTAGCCGGCCACAATGACCACCAGGTCATCTCTGTGGTCCTCCATGGCCTTTAAGACCGTATCGATGGCCTCCTGTCCGAAGGCGTCGTCTTTCTGGGCCAGCGCGTAGGCCTCGTCAATAAACAGGACGCCTCCCAGTGCCTTGTTGATCTGCTCCTGCGTTTTGAGGGCCGTCTGTCCGACGTATCCCGCCACCAGGCCGGATCTGTCCACTTCAATGAGCTGCCCCTTGGAGAGCACGCCGATCTGCTTGTAGAGCCTTCCGATGATGCGGGCCACCGTGGTCTTTCCTGTGCCGGGGTTTCCGGTGAAGACAAGATGGAGAGAGACCGGCACGGATTTGAGCCCGGCGTCCTTTCTCATCTTCTGGATCTTGGCAAAGGCCGTGAGCTCCTTCACGTCCTCCTTGATCGTTGTCAGACCGATCAGGGCGTCCAGTTCCTCCATAGGGTCCTTCTCAGGCTCTTTGGGCTTTTCCTCCTCCGGTTTGGGGGCCGGCCCGCCCGTCGCCGTCTGGACCGGCGGCTGTCCGTTTCCGGAGCCGTTTCCGCCCGATCCGCCTGTCGGATCGATCTCACCGGTATTTGCCACAAGATTCGCCAGGTTTTCCGCATTTTTTTTGTTGGAATCCAGAAGCCCCTGGGTCAGCTCTTCTGAGCGGGCCATCATGTCCTGCGCTTCCTTCAGCGCTCTTTTGGCCTCCTCGAGGGGGTCTTTATGTTTCTGATAGGCCCGGTCCAGAAGCTCCGCCGCTGTAGGTTCCTTGGAGGAGAACCTGTCCCTGACGGACTCCTTTTTGGGGCGCGTGCTGCTTTTTCCGCTCTCGGAAGAACCCGAAGATGTTCCGAACATATCGCCGTACAGGCCTTTGAGCAGGTCCTTCTCCGTATTGGTGATATTCGCGAGCCTCTCAAGGTCAATTCTGTTTTTCTTACTCAACTCAGTGCTCCTTTCTCTGCCCTCAGGTCGTCTGATCCAGGATTTCCGCGATCTGTCCGACATCCTCCGCGAACAGGAACTTGTCCCTGCTCTCCGGATCCAGAAATCCCTCTCCGACCATCCGGTCCAGCATCTGCCTGAGCGGCTCATAATAGCCGTCCAGGTTAAAGATGATGCAGGGACTGTCATTGTGTCCGATCCGGATCTGTGACATCACTTCCGAGATCTCCTCCAGCGTTCCGGTCCCTCCCGGAAAAGCGATGTAGGCGTCCCCGTGCTCGATCAGTTTGGCCTTTCTCTCCGCCATCGTCTCTGTCACGATCAGCTTGGTGATTCCGTCGTGCTGAAGACAGCTCCTTACAAAGAACCCGGGTTCTATGCCGATCACTTCGCCGCCCGCCTGAAGGACGGCCTCCGCCAGTTCCCCCATGAGTCCGATCCGGCTTCCGCCGTAGATCAGCCGGTGTCCGTTCCTGCCGATCCAGTTTCCCAGCCTGATCACCTCATCCGCATACTTCGAATCATTTCCTCTGGCGGATCCCAAATATACCGTAATATTCATATTATGCCACCGAATATGCTGTGTCCTCTGTATTTTTTCTCGCAGGGCCCTTGTGAGGCCTCAGATGCCGAGAATTCGACATTCTGAAACTTATTCTATCACTATTTTCCCCGCTTCACACTCAAAACAAGCAAAACATACCGAAAAAAAGGCCTGCCTCCCGCAGATTCATGCGTTCAGCAGACCTTTCGTCATAATTCGCATATAGAAGCCGGATCTTACGGAGCCTTTTCTACGCAAGAGCTCAGAGAGCGGGCCGCTCGGCCGCGAAAGATCAGCCGATCATTTTCTCCAGCACTTCCGGTGCGGCTTTCAGCGCGTTGTCGATGCCCGCGGGGTTCTTGCCGCCTGCCTGCGCCATAGTGGGACGTCCGCCGCCGCCACCGCCGACTTCCTTGGCGATCGCCTTGATGAGGTTCCCGGCATGGGCGCCCTTCTTCACGACATCGTCGGTCGCCATGGTCATCAGGTTGACCTTTCCGCCCTTTTCGGAGATCAGAAGGATCACGCCGCTGCCCAGCTTTTCCTTGAGCTGGTCGCCCAGATCGCGAAGCCCGTTCATGTCGACGTCCTTCAGTGCGGAAGCCAGGAACTTGACGCCCTTGATCTCCACAACCTTGTCCATGACATCGCCGAGCGCGCTCTGCGCTTCCTTGGCCTTGAGAGACTCGTTCTCGCTCTTTACGGCCTTGAGCTCCTCCTGAAGCTTCCTGATGTGGTCAGCCAGTGTGTCAGGGGTAGCCTTGACCAGAGAAGCCGCCTCGTGCATCTTCTTCTCCATGTCCTCATAGTACGCGCGGACGTTGTCGCCGGTCAGCGCTTCGATACGGCGCACGCCTGCCGCGACGCCGTTCTCGGACAGGATCTTGAACTGGCCGATCTGGCTTGTATTCTTTACATGTGTGCCGCCGCAGAGCTCTGTGGAGAACTCGCCCATCTTGACGACGCGCACTTCGTCGCCGTACTTCTCGCCGAACAGCGCCATAGCGCCGCTCTTCTTGGCATCTTCGATGCCCATGACCGCGGTCTTGACGTCAAGGCCTTCGGAGATCTTCTCGTTGACGAGATCCTCAACTGCCTTGATCTCTTCCGCCGTCATCGCCTGGAAGTGGCTGAAGTCGAACCTTGTGCGGTCCGCATCCTGGTAGGAGCCCTTCTGCTCGACGTGCGTGCCCAGGACTTCGCGCAGGGCCTTCTGCATCAGGTGCGTAGCGCTGTGGTTCCTGCAGGTGTCGCGGCGGTTCTTCGCATCGACTTTCAGCGTGACCACATCGCCCGTCTTGAACATGCCGCCCGTGACCACGCCGATGTGCGCGATCTTGGAGCCGGCCACGTGCTCGGTCTTCTCGACCTTGAAGGTGCT
>DLYC01000088.1 GCA_003447895.1 Lachnospiraceae bacterium
GTGGTGTTCCTCTCCGTGGGCTTTGAGACGACGACGCCCTCCGTATGTCTGGCGGTCCGGTCGGCTAAGGACAAAAAACTGGATAATTTCTCTGTTTTGACAGCAAACAAGACTATGCCGGGGGCCTATGAGGCCATGAAGGACAGCACCGATCTGTTTCTGTATCCCGGACATGTCCACGCGATCACAGGCACCGGAATCTGTGAGGAGCTGGCAGAGAGAGGCGTGAGCGGAATCTGCGCGGGCTTTACGGCTTCGGAACTTGTGACTGCACTGGCAGTGGGCGTCACGAGGTTTGAAAAGGGAGAGCCTTTCTTCGTGAACTGCTATCCGAGGGTCGTCAGGGCCCAGGGACAGCCGGCAGCGGTAAAGCTCGTGGAGGAGATGATGGAGCCCTGCGACAGCGAATGGAGAGGGATCGGAGAGATCCCCATGTCCGGCATGAAGCTTCGCGACAGCTGCCGGGAATATGACGCAAGGTACAAATTCGGGATTCCGAAAATAGAGGGAAGGGTCAATCCGGCCTGCCGCTGCGGGGAAGTCCTGCAGGGAAAATGCATGCCGTCAGACTGCCCTGTATTCGGAAAGGGATGTACGCCGGAGCACCCGGTGGGCGCCTGCATGGTTTCCGGTGAGGGCGCATGTTCCGCATTCTATTTATATGGAGGTTGAGATGGACAATATGGCAGGAAAAGGTACAGTGACCCTGGCGCACGGAGCGGGGGGAAAGCAGACTTCGGAGCTGATCGACAGAGTCTTTAAGAGACACTTTGAAAATCCGCTCTTTACGGCGGACGACGCCGCCGTGATCGAAGTGGAGAAGGGGCGGATCGCGATGTCTACGGACAGTTTTATCGTCTCTCCCGCCTTCTTCGCGGGAGGCAACATCGGAAAGCTCGCTGTCTGCGGTACAGTCAATGACCTGGCCTGCATGGGCGCTGTTCCCCGGTATCTGACCTGTGCCTTTGTGATCGAAGAGGGATTTCCTATGGAGGATCTCGAAAAGATCGCCGACGCAATGGAAAAGACCGCGCGGGAAGCAGGCGTATCGATCGTCGCGGGCGACACGAAAGTCACCGGAAAAGGACAGGCCGACGGCGTGTTCATCAACACGACAGGGGTGGGCTTCATCCCGGACGGGATCCGGACTTCCGGGGCGCTTGCTGTTCCCGGGGATGTGGTCATCGTGACCGGCGACATCGGAAGACACGGCTGCACGATCCTTCTTGAGAGGGACGATTACGGCATCGAAGCGGACGTGACAAGCGACTGCGCGCCCTTAAATAAGGCCGTACAGGCGGCCCTTGAGGCGGTTCCGGACATCCATGTGATCCGGGATGCCACCCGGGGCGGCGTAGGGACGGTGCTCTATGAGATCGCGGGGCAAAGCGGCGTCGGCGTAAATCTGGACGCGGTATCCATTCCCGTGGACGGCGCAGTGAGAGGCGTCTGCGGACTTCTGGGACTGGAACCTCTGTACCTTGCCTGCGAGGGAAGGCTTGTCATGGTATGTCCTAAGGAGAAGGCAGACCTTCTCCTGGAGGCGCTGCGAAAATGCAAGTACACGGAAGGCGCGGCAGTGATCGGGAAAATCACGGAGGAGATGCCGGGGAGAGTTGCGCTTACGACACAGATCGGCGCGCAGACGCTTCTTCCGCAGCCCGGAAATGAGCTTCTTCCCAGGATCTGCTGACCCGGATGGGAGGTCCGCAATGAGTAAAGAGACAAGAGTTGCTGTGATTTCGATCATAGTGGAAAACGAGGATGTGACGCACTCGATCAATGAGATCCTGCACGAATACCGTGCCTTCATTATCGGAAGAATGGGCATCCCCTACAGAGAAAAGGGAATCAGTATCATCAGCGTGGCAGTGGATGCGCCGCAGGAGACGATCAGCGCGCTCTCGGGCAGGATCGGACGCCTCCCCGGGATCAACACCAAGACCGCGTATTCCAATGTGATCACAAAGGCGGAAGAGACATGATCAGATTAGCTTTTTACGGAAAAGGCGGAATCGGAAAATCAACGACGGCGGCCAATCTGGCAGTCTGCTGGGCGGAGCGCGGCCTTACAGTCCTGCAGGTGGGCTGCGATCCCAAGGCGGATTCGACGTTCTACATCCGCGGAGGAAAAGAGATCCCGACGGTCATGGAAAAGGTCAGAAGCCGCGAGCCGTTTACGCTTGACGATGTCGTGTTTGTGAAAAATACAGACAATGGCGGGCGGATCATCTGCGCGGAGGCGGGAGGCCCCCATCCCGGCCGCGGATGCGCCGGAAGAGGGATCATGAAGGCGCTGGAAGTGCTCAGGGAAAAGGGAATCCTCACGGAATACGAGCCGGATATCGTCCTCTATGACATTCTGGGCGACGTCGTCTGCGGAGGCTTCGCGATGCCTATGCGGGAGGGATACGCCGACTCTGTATTTGTGGTGACGTCCGGAGAGAATATGTCCATCTACGCGGCGGCCAATATCGGGCTCGCTGTAGAGGAATACCGGGAGCGGGGCTACGCAGAGCTGGGCGGCCTGATCCTGAATGAGAGAAATGTAAAGAGAGAGAAACAAAAGGTTCGGGAACTGGCACAGGACCTCGGCACGGAAATACGGGGAACGATCATGAGATCGGAGCTTGTCCAGGAGGCGGAGGAACGCAGGCAGACAGTAGCGGAAGCCTTTCCGGAGTCCGAAATCGCCGGGCAGTACAGGAAACTCGCGGACAGCATTGCGGAGAGATATTCTGTGCGCTACCCGGTAAAAAGAGAGAACGGGGAGGGTTCGAAGACTCAGTCCTCCTGCGAAAGTCAAGGGATCCGGGAGCAGGATTCGAGGATTCCGGTGGGAAGCGCGTCCTTTCCCGCCCCCTTTAAGGCGGGACTGGAGTTCAATCCGCCGGTCCATGAGACGTGGAATATCGTGCATATCGGAATGCTGATGCCCGAGAGCCATCAGATCTATATCTGCTCCGACAACTGCATGCGAGGCGTTGTCATGACGGCGGCGGAAATGAATGCTCTCGACCGCTTTTCCTGCGTGGTCCTCGAGGAGGCGGACATGCATGCCGGAAATCTCGAGGAGATCACATTGGAGGGAGTCAGCGATGTGCTCCGAAAGATCAGGCGCACAAAAGGGGAGGAGGGAATGCCCCGGGCGGTCATCGTATTTCCCGTGTGTCTCCATCACTTTGTGGGCTGTGACCTCCGCTATGTCTACGGGGAGCTGGAAAAAAGATTTCCGGATATCACTTTCTTAAGGGGCTGGATGGACCCGATCATGCAAAAGACAGGCCCCACGCCGGATCAGAAGCTGAGAAAGGCGATGATGGACATCCTGGAGCGGCCGTCCGTAAAGACAGGAGGCACCGCGCTTCTGGGAGACATTTATCCGCTGGACCCCGAAAGCGAACTCATGAAACTGATCAAAGCGTCGGACCGGAAAAAGGGCACCGTGTCCCTTCCGCTCCAGATCCAGGACTGCCCCGCGCTTTCAGACTACGGAAGCCTCGCTTCCAGGGATATCCTGATCACGCGAAGTTACCTGGCTTCAGGATCCGTCCGGCAGACAGCGCGGAGACTGGGGGCCGAGGGCCTGTATCTTCCGGCCGCCATGGGCTATGAAGAGATCGGCGGACTGATCCGGAAAGCCGCGAAGGCGCTTGGCGTCACCTGTGAGGAGGCGGGGATC
>DLYC01000202.1 GCA_003447895.1 Lachnospiraceae bacterium
CCGTCGGGCTCCTCGAAGTCTTCCCACTCCTGGTTGCCCGGAAGTTCCTGCATGACCTCTCTCCAGATCGTCTTGGCAAGGCCCTGCTCCTCGGAAGTCGTCAGGTCGATATTGTTGTCATAGCCCGACCAGACAGTTGCAGTATATCTGGGGGTGTAGCCGCAGAACCACACGTCATTCTCATCCGAAGTTGTACCGGTCTTGCCCGCTGTCTGCGTGCTTCCGAAATCGGCGCTGCGACCCGTTCCCTCAGTCATGACATCTTCCATGGCGGAGGTGAGAAGCCACGCTGCCTTCTCATTGATGACTCTTCTGGATTCCGCTGTCTTCTCGCTGTCCAGAAGGACATTTCCTTCGTGATCGTATACCTTGGTATACATCTTGGGTTCCACATAGACGCCGCCGTTCGCGATTGCCGCGTAAGCCGCGTTCAGCTCAATGTTCTTGACGCCGTATGTGATACCGCCCAGTGCGATGGTCTGGTTGACATCCGTGAAGGTGTCGCCTCCGATCTCGACTCCGTCGACAAGGGTTGAGATTCCGAATTTCTGAGCATAATCGTAGCCGACTCTGGGACCGAGTTCAGTCAATACTTTGACCGTGACGATGTTCATGGACTGGACAATACCCTGGCGGATCGTGGACAGGCCTCTGTAGCCCTTGTACCAGTTGCGGATCGGAATCCCGCTCTCGTAGTCGTAGGGCTCGTCGACCTCTGAGGAGGCCAGCGTGAACTCTCCGGTATCCAGCGCGGGCGCGTAGGTCGTAAGGATCTTGAATGTCGATCCGGGCTGCCTGAGTGTATCGGTTGCCCTGTTCAGAGTTCGGTTTGCGTTCTTGTCGCCGCGGCCGCCGACCATGGCCAGAACATGGCCGTTGGACTGGTCTTCCACGGTGAGAGAGATCTCAGGCTGAGGCGCAAGGCTTATATTCTCTGTATATTTCTGCTTATCGGGGTTCTTGATGACTGCGTTCCGGTAGTCCTCGATATCGCTTCGTGCATTCTCCTCCGAGTCGTACATAAGATCAGCATCCCAGTCCTGCTCAGCGAGCCAGTTAGCCAGAGAGTTGCTGTCATAGTTGGACGTCGTTCCGTCCTCGTTGATGACCGAGAGCTTGTAGCTCAGGATGTACTTGACATCCTCCGGATAGTTGCCGGAGTCCTCGCTGCACTCCTCGTCGCAGATCGCCTGGATCTCGGGATCCAGGGTGGAGTAGATCTTGAGTCCGCCGCTGTAGAGAAGGGCATAGGCCTCTTCCTCCGTCTTTCCGGCGTCGTCCTGCAGGTCCTGCAGGATCTGTGTCTGGAGTGCGTCGACAAAGTAGGAGTTGATCCGGTTATCCTCCACCTGCTTCTTGATATTGACTTCCTGGATCCTGGAGTAGACGTCGTCCGCCTTGGCCTCCTCGAGCTGTTCCTGATTGAGATAACCCTGGTTCAGCATGTATTGCAAAACAACATCGCGTCTCTGGGCATTCTGCTCGGGGTAGATGATCGGGTCAAACTGAGTGGGGTTCTGCGGGATACTGGCAATGACCGCGCACTCGGAGATTGTCAGCTCGTTGCAGTGCTTGTCAAAATATCGCTGGGACGCCGCTTCTACGCCGAGCGTTCCGTGCCCCAGGTTGATCGTATTGAGATAGTTGAGAAGGATCGTGTCCTTGCTCATGGTCTTCTCAAGCTCGATTGCCAGGTACTGCTCCTGGAGCTTTCTCTTAATTCTCTCCACCTTGGTCTCATTGGTCCACTCGGTGAATACGTTGTTCTTGATCAGCTGCTGCGTGATCGTACTGGCGCCCTCTGAAAAGTTGCCGGTCGTAAGACCGATCACGGCCGCGCGCAGGATACCGGGCGCGTCGATGCCGTTGTGTTCATAGAATCTTTCATCCTCGATCGCTACAAACGCATGGGCAAGGTCGTCTGTGATCATATCTCCGGATACCGGAATACGGTTGGAATCCGCCGAGACGAGCTTTGCGATCTGCGATTCCTTCGCGTCATATACAAAGGAAGAAAATCCCTTGGGACTGACATCGATGACTGTCTTTCCGGGGGAACTGTCTATGACGCTTCGGAAAATGCCGACCCCAAGACCGGCTGCCACAAGGCACAGACCGATGACTCCCACCAGAAGAAGCTGCCCGGCACCGAGAAGAAACTTCTTGATCCGTTTGCGGCTCTTGGTGGCAAGATAGTCCTGCCTGTTTCTGATCCCTCTTCTGCCATAATTCATATTATGAACCTGTTCCTTTCTAAAGTAAGGCTCGCCATGCGAGCCGCTGCGCCGCGCGCGGACTGCCTGTGGGTAAGATGTATTCTCCGCACGTGGGTGCATCGTAAACGCGGCGGGACACCGGTCCGCCGAGTTCATCACTGTATTATAGCAAAAGAATCCCGCGTAATAAAGGACTTCACAGAATTGTCATTTTATTTTGACCCTCTTTTGAGCTAAATGAGCTATAATGATAAACGCTTGTAAGGCAAAAGACAGCATTGTAAAACACACAGACTATATAAATATGAAACAAAGAGACACATCACACGATACAAATTCCGCGGACTTCATTCGAAAGTTTCGCCACATATGGAAGATCACGGCCGCGCTGATCATCCTGCTCTATGCAGGGTGGTCCCTTTTGGATGCCTTCGTGATCCCCCACAATATTATCACGGCGGACGATGAGTCCCGCATCTCCGCCGGACGACACAGCAGGTCCGGCGAGGCATCCCGTCGCGAAAGGGGTGTTCCGTCAGAAGAAGCATCCCCGGCATCTGAGGAAGAAGCATCTCCGGCGTCTGAAGAAGAAGCATCCCCGGATCCGTCCGGTCAAACGGAGTCCGACGATATTTTGACCGAGCCGGTCATCACGGGCAATTCCTATAAAGACGGCAGAATTTCCATCGAGATCCGCACAATGCGCACGCTGGATACGGATGTCTACATCGCGGACATTATCCTCGAAGATCCGTCCTGCCTCAGGACTGCGCTGGCGGAGGATTCCTTTGGCCGCAATCTGACTGAGACAACCTCTTCCATGGCCGCAAGGAACAATGCGATCCTGGCCATCAACGGCGATTATTACGGCTTCCGGGATACCGGCTATGTCATGAGGGACAGCTATCTCTACCGGGATGTCCCGGCCCGCGACCCGCAGCAGGAAGACCTGGTGCGCTATCCCGACGGCTCCTTCGAGATCGTCAGGGAGGCGGATGTGACTGCCCGGCAGCTCAAGGACAGCGGCGCTGTCGACATCTTCTCATTTGGTCCCGGGCTCATCATCGATGGGGAAGTTTCCGTAAACGCAGGCGACGAAGTTGAGCGCGCCCAGGTGACCAACCCCCGCACGGCGATCGGCGTTATATCCCCTCTTCATTACCTTTTCCTTGTCTCCGACGGGAGGACCAAAGAGAGCACAGGTCTGTCTCTTCTTGAACTCGCAGAGCTCATGAAGGAGCTGGGCTGCGAGAGCGCTTACAATCTCGACGGCGGCGGCTCCTCCACCATCTGGTTTAACGGGAGGGTCCTCAACAGGCCCACCACATTCGGCGATGCGATCGCGGAAAGGAGTTTAAGTGATATCCTCTATATTGGTCAGTAACCGGAACAGGCGCGAGATCCGCTCCTTCTTCAGAAATTCGGTGGG
>DLYC01000261.1:0-17112 GCA_003447895.1 Lachnospiraceae bacterium
CGGCGGCACTTCGGGCGGAGGCGAAGAAGAGAGCGGCGGCGGAGACACTTCGGGAACCGGTACGACCGAGTACAGCGGAGAAGGCTCGACGGAGGCGGATGACAGCGGCCTTGGAAATACCGGTGAAAACAGTGAAGCGGGAAGTTCCGCCACTACCGGAAGTACCGCTGAGAATGCGGAGATTGCCGGAACGGCTTCCACGGCGGAGGTTGCCGCCGAAAAGGAAGTGCTCGAGAAAGATCTGAAGGAAGATCCCGAGGGCGCGCAGGAAGCGGAGAATCATAACGGCACCAACGAGGAACTGCTCTCGCATCAGCACATCGTATATGATCTTCCCGAGATCCGAAAGGACTTCCGCTTCTTTACCGTAGAGAAGGTCAGCGCCTTTACAACTGAGAGCGCGAAGATCTACGAGGAGAGAAGCGAGGACTCCGAGGTCGTAGGGACGATTGCCAGGAACGGAATGCTCTATGAGCTGGAAGAGGAGAGTGACGGCTGGATCTATGTCGAGTCCGGCACTGTCCGGGGCTTCATTGAAGAAGAGAAGCTGATCCGCGGCGACGAAGCCGAGGAGATCATGGATCTCATAGAGGAGCAGGCAGAGAGAATCGCGGCGATCCTTCCGGAAGGAATGGAGCAGGACGCCTATTACTACTATGCGGAGGAAACGGTTCCCTACTACGAGAACGACGCGTACACGTTCAGGCGGATCACGACGCAGAACACCGTGATCGACAAACTGGCGGCGATCGCCAAGGAGGAGGTCGGCATCCTGGAGGAAGCCGACGAAGGCGCCAGGGAGGCAGGCAGACTTTCTGAAGGGGCGCTGGCCTACGTGATCGACGAAGCGGACGGCGGATGGCTCTTTGTGGAGTCCGGCGACGTCAGAGGCTTTGTACAGGCGTCGGCCCTCGACACGAGCGGCTCTGTGCAGGCGAGGGTCTCCGAAACCGGCGAGGCTGAATTTGCCACCGCGAAGGAGGAGATCAAGCCGGAGGACAACCGGGCAACCTACTATACTTTGACCTCGATCAAGGAGGGGACAAAATATAATGAGATCCGGGAGAAGATCCTTGAGCTCGCGCTCTCCTGCGTAGGAAATCCTTACGTCTGGGGAGGCACAAGCCTGACTCACGGCGCGGACTGCTCCGGCTTCGTGCAGACGCTGTACAGAACGTTCGGTTACAGTCTTCCCCGCGTGGCGGATGCGCAGTCACGGGTCGGAACACAGATTCCGGTCAGCGACGCGGCGCCGGGCGACCTGATCTTCTTTGCCAGAAACGGATATGTCTACCACGTCGCTATGTATGCCGGAGACGGAAAGACAGTCGAGGCGTACAGCAGCAATTACGGAATCATTACCAAGGAGCTGAGTGACCGGGAAGCGGTCTGGGCGACAAGAATTATTGAGGATTAAGATCTGCAGAGTTTAAGAAAGCCACTTCGGGCGAAATGCCCGGAGTGGCTTTTATGTTGTGCGGGAACTTGCCGGCATCTGGGGCATCTCGGGAATTTCGTCCCCGTCAGGTGCCGGCCCATTGTCCGATACATCCGGTTCCGATACGCTTTCGGGCGCCGGCCGGCGGCGTCTGCGGTTCGGGCGGATCGACAGGATCAGCCAAAGAAGGAACAGAAGGATTCCCGCCGCCGTGAGGCAGATTCCGTAGAGGAAGCCGGGCGTCTCGTAGCGAAGCTCGATCGTGTGGTGTCCGGGGGAGAGCATCAGCCCCGAGAACATGATATTGACGTTTTCAAGGACAGCCGGCTCTCCGTCCACGTAAGCTTTCCAGCCCTCGGAGTAGGGAATGGTCAGGCAGAGCAGCTTGTTTTCGGAGACGGTGATGTCGCCGGTGACGCCGGTAGAGACGAAGCTGCTGGGATCCTGGCGGATCTCTGTATTTTGGAGAGACTCCGCGGAGAGGGCCGCCACGTTCGTCTCGTAGGAGGTGAGCGGCTCGTGGATCAGGGAGAACTCGTCAAAATGATAGACACCGGTGGTCGGGAAGGTAAGGACGATGGAATCAATACCTTTTCGGAGGGTGTAGGAGTTGAGCAGGAAGTCCCGGCGTCCCGAATAGTACTGCTCGTTGTCGGGCACGATAAAGTTCACCGTGTTCTCGTCGACCCATTCCGAACCGCTGTAGAACTCCGCCTTGATCTTGACGTTTCCGGCCTTGTTGTTATTGTAAAGGCTCCGATAGAGCATGTACTTTTCGTAGAGAGTGACATCGTTGTCCCACATGGCCTTCGTGTAGAGGTTGTTGGCGTCAAAGGCGGGATCGTCCGAATAGATCTCCGCTTTATTTGTCTCGCGGAAGTCCGTGTTCTTCATCTGAAGGTAGCACTCGCCGCCTGTGAGCTTGTCGAAGGAAAGCATGACCGTGGCTTCCGGCGCCGTGACGACAAAGGTGTTGTCGTCGGTCTGCACAGCGTCAGGGCTGAGGGAAACAACCGTGAAGGGGACTTTTCGGCACTCCAGGGAGGACGCCAGGCTCTCGGGAGAGGCCTTGTCTTCCAGCACGCCGGGATTATCGAGCACCGCATGCGTGAGCAGGATCTCCTGGCGCTCGGCAGGAGAGAGCGCCTCGAACTTCTCGCGGCTGATCGTCTTGCGGTAGGTGTAGCCAAGGGGCAGGGGCATGCGGTTTGGATACACGGAATTGGCCGTTGTCGGATCCAGGGAAGTCTCCTCGTAGCCGGTGGGGAGCCTTACAGGATCCATGGAATACAGGAAGCTTACTGAGGCCAGCTCGTTCAAAACAGCGCGGTTGTCCAGGTTTGTGAACTGCCAGGCGTTGTTATTGGCGTCGGAGACAGCCAGCTTGTCCAGAAATTCAAGGATATAGGGGTTGTTGATGCTCCAGAACGACTGTGTGGAGGAGATTCCGTTCAGAATCGAGGAGTTCTGGTACCAATAGTCGGTCTGGGTGTTGGATACCCTCTCAAATTGGGTGGTGTCGTGTCCGATCGAAGCCGCGATCTGGGAGGTATCGTTGATCCAGAGATTTCTGTCGTTGGCCGGGGAGGCTCCGGAATTGGGACCGGGCATGGCGAGGTACTTCTGCTCTTTGTAGGTGGACACGCGGATGCTGTAGTCCGGAGAGTTTTTGCAAATGCCGTTTGCGCAGATGCCCGCTATGGTGAGATAGAGGATGCAGCGCTTCGCGCGGCGGAAGCGGCGTCCGTTTCGGGCGGCGGAAGCGAAATCCTTGTCATCGGCCGGAGCATTCGCAGCCACAGCCGGTGCAGCAGCCTGATCAGCCGAAGCCGGATCGGTCGCAGCCGGTGCAGCAGCCTGAACGGCCGAAGCCGGATCGGTCGCAGCCGGTGCAGCAGCCGGAGCAGCCACAGCCGGTTCAGGGAAATCGGCTCTCTGGGACTGGAGCAGGCAGACCAGTGTCAGCGTGGTGACGAACATGGGAATCAGGAAAGTGATCCCCACAGACCAGGACAGGATATAGCAGACAACGAAATAGAGCGCCAGAAGGAAAGTCATTTTCCTCTTCTGCCCGGGAGTCATCTCAAAGAGGAGAGGCCACATTTCGGCGACCAGCATGCCAATCATAGCGGAATAGGCCCAGCACCAGCGGTTTATGGGATAGGCAAATCCGTTCGTGAGATATCCGAAAGCCGGAACAAAGAGCAGCACGGTGTAAAGCAGGAACTGGAGCTTCTGCTTGAGGTATCCTTTTGTGAGAAAGAGAAGGAATACACAAAGAAGCGCGGTCCCCGCGTAAGAGAGGGCGCCGTATTCGATCTCCTCGCAGGCAAGGAACGCGGCGGGCAGGTTCCGGCACGTGAGCTGGCGGTAGAACAGGCCTACGGCCGGCTTCATGTCCACCCGCTTGTTTCCCAGGACGGTCAGGATCATGGGAAGAAGGATCACGCCGCCCATAGAGACGCCGACCGTTCCGGCGGCAAACATGGTGCCGATCTCTCCGAAGCGCCTTCCGAGGGCCCCTTTCTCGATGGGAAAATAGCGAAAGAGGGCATAGATCACCGCCATGAGCACGATGCTCAAAAGGAAATAGAAGTTGCTGACAGTCGCCAGCATGATCGCGAGGATAAAGAGCCAGGGTTTTTGGCCCGCGCGAACCTTCTCAATGCCCAGAAGGACGAGCGGGAATACAATGATCGCATCGAGGAAAATGGGCTGTCCCATGCAGGTGATCAGCACAAATCCGCAGAAGGTGTAGATCAAAGAGCCCGCAAGGATCCCTCCGTCGTGGGCCTTCTCAGGCCAGCGGGAACGGCACAGGGCAGAGAAAACAATTCCCGATAGATAGTTTTTGAACACGATCAGGAAACTGTAGAAGAGATAGATGTATCTGGCGGGAACCAGGACGCTCAGAAGATAAAAGGGATCGCCCACGCCGTAGTAGGCGAGCGTGGTCAGGGCGTCGGATCCGTAGCCGAAGGTAAACGAATAGGTGGAGATCGCCTTCCAGTTTCCGCTGATGAGGGCCCTTAAGGACTGGCGGTACCAGCGGGAGATAAAGATCATCGCCTTCAGGTGCTGCGTATAGGAATCGTGCTCCCAGACGAGGCTCTTTTTGAGCACAAGATACGGCGCGTAGATGATCAGCGCCGTGATCAGAAATAACAGCGTAAATCTGAAGTAATAGGACACCCTGTTTTTAAATGTTTTCATGTTCACCTCCGGTTTTTCCTTAGGCGTATCTTATCATACATCGATATGTAAAAAAAGAGCATCACTTAGCGCGCGGCGGAGCGGATTGCTCTGCGAGCCTTAAATCCATCAAAAAAGCACAGCCGGGACATCATTCCCGCTGTGCTTTTTTTCGGTTTGAACAATCATTGACAGGCGTCGAAGTTCCGGGTGCCGCACCAAAACTCAGCGCTTTGCACCGCTCTGCTGCCTGTGATATTTCATACAACGATCTATCACTTTCCCGCTGTCGCCGTGTATGGCTGCGGGCGCCGTGTGAAACAGATTTCTTCCTCTTTTGATAAACCGTATGAACTTGTTTGTGAATGTGCCCCGGGCCGGCGGATTGTTTTGTCTTGTGCCGGCAGGATTGATAGGCTCGCCGTGGATCATGACCGCTGCCTCCTTTCCGTGGTGTAAATTTAGATCCTTAAGAATTTAGCATGGTCAAAAAAGAGAAAACAGGCAGGATTTTGACTTATATTGGGTCTTTTCCGACCCCGGAAAAGCTGATGGCGGAAAAAGACCGCAAGTATGGTATGATAGGAGATATCAAAGTACCAAAGGAGCAGACAGGATGCAGATTATCGAGACAATTGCCCGGAAACTGGGCGTTAAGAACTGGCAGGTGGAAGCAGCGGTGAAGCTGATCGACGAGGGAAACACGATCCCTTTCATCGCCAGATACAGAAAGGAAGCGACGGGAACGCTCACGGACGAGCAGCTGCGGGACCTGGGGGAGTCGCTCACATACCTGCGGTCCCTGGAAGAGCGAAAGACCAAGGTCATGGAGAGCATCGCCGAGCAGGGGAAACTGACGGAGAAGCTTAAGGCGGAGATCGAGGCCGCGCAGACACTGGTGGAAGTGGAAGACCTGTATCTGCCCTACAGGCCCAAGAGAAGGACCCGCGCGGGGATCGCGAAGGAGAGGGGGCTGCAGGGCCTTTCAGACTATATTCTGGCGCAGAAGAAGGGAAGCGACGTCCGGGGAGAGGCTCAGAAGTATGTAAACGCGGAGAAGGAAGTGCCGGATGTCGAGGCTGCCATCGCAGGCGCCATGGACATCCTGGCGGAGCAGATTTCCGATGAGGCGCGCTTCAGGGCCTGGATCCGCGGCAAGACATGGGACCGCGGAACGATCGTCACGACGGAAAAGCCGCAGAAGAAGGCCAAGACGGACGGCTCCGATCAGGAAAAAGAGGACAAGACACCCGCGAAGAAGAAGGAGAGGCGGGAAGTCTACGAGATGTATTACGACTACTCCGAGCCGGTGCGCAGGATCCCGGGACACAGAGTCCTTGCGATCAACCGCGGCGAGAAGGAGGGCTTTCTCACGGTCAAAACAGAGGCGCCGGCGGATGACATTCTCCTGTATCTGGAGAAGCAGGTGACCCACGGAACCAAGTATCCCGATCCGGATACGCTTCCTTATATAAAGGCGGCGGTAAAGGACAGCTATGACCGCCTGATCGCGCCCGCGATCGAGCGGGAGATCCGAAACCAGATGACGGAGGAGGCGGAGGACGGGGCGATCCGCGTGTTCGCGTCAAACCTGGAGCAGTATCTCATGCAGCAGCCCATTGCCGGCAAGGTGGTCCTGGGATGGGACCCCGCCTTCCGTACAGGATGCAAGCTGGCGGTGGTCGATCCCACGGGGCGCGTTCTGGACACGACGGTCATCTACCCCACGGCGCCGCAGAACAAGGTCCGCGAGGCCAAGCAGGTTCTGGAAAAGCTTGTCAAAAAGTACGGCGTCTCCGTGATCAGCGTCGGAAACGGAACCGCCTCGAGAGAGTCCGAGCAGGTGATCACCGAGTTCTTAAGGGAGCTGGGGAAACCCGTTCAGTATGTGATCGTCAATGAGGCGGGCGCCTCTGTCTACAGCGCGAGCAAGCTCGCGACGGAGGAGTTCCCGAACTTCGATGTCGGGCAAAGGAGCGCGGCCTCCATCGCGAGGAGGCTCCAGGACCCGCTGGCGGAACTGGTCAAGATCGATCCCAAGGCGATCGGCGTGGGACAGTACCAGCACGACATGAACCAGAAGAAGCTGGACGGCGCGCTCACCGGGGTCGTGGAGAAGTGCGTCAACAGAGTCGGCGTCGACCTGAACACGGCCTCTTACTCCCTGCTCTCCTATATTTCCGGAATCAGCAGGACGGTCGCGAGAAACATCGTCTCCTACAGGGAGGAAAACGGCGCGTTCCGAAACAGAAGGGAACTTCTCAAGGTGGCCGGCCTCGGGCCCAAGGCTTTCCAGCAGTGCGCGGGCTTTCTCAGGATCCGCGGCGGCTCGCAGCCCCTGGATGAGACGAGCGTACATCCGGAGAGCTACGGCGCGGTCGAGCAGCTCCTGAAGAGCATGGGCCTTCCCATGAACAGGGAGTCCTTTCAGACAGCGGGCCGGAGGGTCACAGATCCCGCCGGGACCGCGGCAGAACTGGGGATCGGAGAGCCTACGCTCCGCGATATCCTGCAGGAGCTGGAGAAGCCGGCGAGAGACCCCAGAGAGGACATGCCGGCGCCCGTACTTCGAAGTGACGTGCTCTCTATGGAGGACCTCACACCCGGGCTCAGGCTCAAGGGGACAGTCCGCAACATCGTGGACTTCGGCGCCTTCGTGGACATCGGGGTTCACCAGGACGGCCTGGTCCACATTTCCAAAATGAGTAAGAAGTTTATCAAACATCCGCTGGAAGTGGTGCATGTCGGGGACGTAGTGGAAGTCACCGTGCTCGGCGTGGACGCCGGAAAGAAGAGGATCTCGCTGTCCATGGTGGAAGAGTAAAGGACTCACGCGGGGCACCTTGGTCAGGGAAAGCCGCGCCTTGCCGGGCGGCGGATGGAATGGGGAGGATTCGATATGAGCAGTTCGGTTTTTAATACGAAGGTTTACGCGCAGATTGCCCGAAGGACGCAGGCGGAGGGCATCGTTATGCTCGAAAACAGGGACAAAGCCCTGCCCCTTGCGGCGGGAAGCCGCATCGCGCTGTTTGGGAGAAGCCAGTTTCAGTACTACAAGAGCGGGACCGGCTCCGGCGGCATGGTCAACACGACTTATGTGACGGGCGTCCGGGAAGCGATTCTCGAGAGAAAGGCCTATTTACTCGCGCCGTCCCTCGAGGCGGCCTATGAGAAGTGGCTTCCGGACCATCCGTTTGACCAGGGGAGCGGCTGGGGCACGGAGCCCTGGTTCCAGGAGGAGATGGAGATCTCCCCGGAGCTCGCCGCGAGGGCCGCGCAGGAGGCGGATGCCGCGGTCGTGATCATCGGCCGCACGGCCGGAGAGGATAAGGACAACAAGCCCGAGAGAGGAAGCTACTACCTGACGGAGACGGAGGAGACCATGCTCCGCAATGTCTGCGCGGCCTTTTTAAGAACGATCGTCCTGTTAAATGTCGGAAACATCATTGACATGAACTGGGTGTCAAAATATGCTCCTTCCGCGGTTCTCTACATCTGGCAGGGCGGCCAGGAGGGTGGAAACGGTGTCCTGGATGTCCTGACGGGAGAAGTGAGCCCCAGCGGAAAGCTGACGGACACGATCGCGGAAAAGATCAGCGATTATCCCTCGGATCCCAACTTCGGAGACCCGGACAGGGACTTCTACGCGGAGGATATTTATGTAGGATATCGATATTTTGAAACCTTCGCCAGGGACAAGGTGCTGTATCCCTTCGGGTTCGGACTCTCCTATACGACCTTTGAGATTCAGGGCCAGGGGATGGAGAGCATCAGCGACACGACGATCACCTTCCGGGCAAGAGTCCTCAATACCGGCAGCGTCAAGGGCAAGGAAGTGGTCCAGATCTACTGCGAAGCGCCGCAGGGAGAGCTCGGAAAGCCCGCGCGGTCCCTGTGCGCCTACCGAAAGACGATCCTTCTGGACCCCGGGCAGTCGCAGGACCTCAAATTCAAGGTGCCGGTCAAGGCCATCGCGAGCTACGACGACGGCGGCGTGACCGGAAACAAGTCCTGCTGGGTCCTCGAAGGGGGCACTTACAACTTCCATATCGGAAACAGCGTCCGCTCGACGAAGCCCTGCGGGAGCCTTCAGCTGAGCGGCACTGCGGTGATCGAGCAGCTGGAGGAGGCCATGGCGCCCATTCGGGCTTTTGACAGGATAAAGCCCGTGAAGGCAGAGTCCGCGGGCAGCAGTTCATCGGCAGAGGCCGCAGGCGGCGATTCATCGGCAGAGGCCTGCGGAAAGGAAGGCGCGGCGGCCGGGAATTCTCCCTATGCGGTCAGCTATGAGCCCGTGCCCCTTCGCACAACGTCCCCGCTTGAGAGAAGGGCCGAGAGGCTTCCGCAGGAAATTCCCTATACGGGTGACAGGGGATACCGCCTCATCGACGTGGCGGACGGGAAGGTGACAATGGAGACCTTCCTCGCGCAGCTAACGGACGAGGACCTGATCTGCCTTACGCGCGGAGAGGGAATGTGCTCCCCCAAGGTTACGCCGGGCACGGCAGCGGCCTTCGGAGGCGTCACGGACAGTCTCCTGAAATTCGGCATCCCGCTCGGCTGCTGCTCGGACGGACCCAGCGGCATCCGCATGGACAGCGGGGCCAAGGCGTTCTCGATGCCGTCGGGCACCTGCCAGGCCTGCACGTGGAACAATGTTTTGATCAAAGAGCTCTATGACTGGGAGGGAATGGAGCTAAGAAAGAACCGGATCGACTCCCTGCTGGGCCCCGGCATGAACATTCACAGGCACCCCCTGAACGGCAGAAACTTCGAGTACTTCTCCGAGGACCCCTTCCTCACGGGAAAAATGGCCGTCATGCAGCTTCGCGGCATGCGGGAGAGCGCGATCGCGAGCACGATCAAGCATTTCTGCGCAAACAACCAGGAGTACAGGCGCATGAAAGTGGACTCGGTCATCTCCGAGAGGGCCCTTCGGGAGATCTATCTGCGAGGGTTCGAGATGGCGGTCCGCGAGGGCGCGGCCACTTCCGTCATGACGACTTACGGCTCCGTGAACGGGGCCTGGACAGCCTCCCAGTACGATCTTTTGACAACGATCCTGCGCGGGCAGTTCGGCTTCGGCGGCATTGTCATGACCGACTGGTGGGCCGCGGGAAGCGAGGAGAACGGCCCTGAGAGCATCAGGCAGACGTCGACCATGATCCGCGCGCAGAACGACCTCTATATGGTGACCTTCAGCGCGGAGGATAACGCAAACGGCGACGACACCGCAGAGGGGCTTAAGGAGGGCAGGATCACCCGCGGCGAACTGCAGCGGGCGGCATACAACATCTGCCGCTATCTCATGGATACGCCGGCGTTCCTTCGCCTTTACGGAATCGGGACGGATCTCGACGCAATGCTCGACAAGGCGCGGGAAGAGGAGGCGGAGAGCGGCGAAGCGGCGATCCGGATCCGCGTCGGAACTTCCTGCGAGATCCCGACGGAGCAGATCCGAACGGAGCGAGGCGCCACAAATATCATCGAGGCGCAGGTCGAACAGCGCGGCACATACCTTCTGGAGCTGGAGGCGAGGTCGGAACTTGACAATTCGCTCGCGCAGATTCCGATGACCGTGTCGATCGGATCCCACATGATCGGGACGGTATCGCTGAACGGCGCGCAGACGGAATGGACCCCGCTCTCGATTCAGCTCCCGGCTGTGATGAGCTTTACCTTCTATTTAAAGCTGTTTTTTGCCCAGGGCGGGATGGGGATCCGCGGCTTAAGGCTCTCCCTCTCAGAGTCCTCGGAAGGCGACGTGGCAGACCATCTGTCGGGAAGACAGACGGAGTGACCGATCAGGATCGGAAAGGAGGCATTTAATTATGAAGCTGATGGTATTTGATGTGGGCGGAACTGAGATCAAATACAGCGTGATGGACGAGACCCTCGCAAGAAACGAGAGCGGAAGCGTTCCGACGCCCATGACCTCCCGGGAAGATTTCTTTGAGGTGCTCCGCGGGATCTACGAGCCCCACAAGGGCGAAGTGGAAGGGATCGCGATGAGCCTTCCCGGCTTTATCGACAGCGAAAACGGGTTCTGCCGGGGCGGCGGCGCGCTCCGCTACAACCACGGAAAAGAAGTGGCCAAGCCCCTGTCAGACCTGACGGGGTGCCCTGTCCACATTGCCAATGACGGCAAATGCGCGGCGCTCGCGGAGCTCCGGGACGGAGCCCTCAAGGGCTGTCAGAACGCCAGCGTGTTCATCATCGGAACGGGGGTCGGCGGAGGCCTTATCATTGACGGCCGGATCCTCAACGGAAAGCACTTCACAGCCGGCGAATTCAGCTTTATGCGGGTCTCCAATGCCGACTGGGACGACCCGGGAACGACTTCCGGCATTGTGTGCAGCACGACGGGGCTTCTGGACCTGAACCGCCGGTACAACAATTTCAGCTGGGATCCGCTTCTGAACGGAAAGCAGTTTTTTGACAAAGTCGCGGCCGGCGACCACGGCGCCAAGGTCGTGCTGGACAAGTTCTGCAAGCAGGTCGCGATGCAGATCACAAACCTGACGATCCTTCTGGACCTGGAGAAGGTGGCGGTCGGAGGCGGGATCAGCAAGCAGCCGATCCTCATTGAGACTATTCGAAAGCACGTGGATGAAATGTACGACAATCCGGGGCCTTACTTTGACCCGGGGCTTCCCAAGCCGGAGGTCGTGCCCTGCAGGTACGGGAGCGAGGCTAACCAGGTGGGGGCGTATTACTATTATCAGATGGCAAAATGAGTCAGGGGGACAGTCCCCCCTGACTCACTCACGCTCGTGCGGCGGACTTTTTTGTGGATCGGGATTGATGTGCCCGGGGAAAACGGTCTTGAATGAGCGGCAAGTTTCTCTTGATCCATACAAGCGAAGGAGGGGGATGAGGGCTGCAGTTCCTGCAGCCCGAAAGCAAGCGTTGTCCGAACCGGCTGGTCCTCAGAGCAGCCGGTGAGTTTCGCGGCGGTTCCCCCTCCGGAGCGCAGGAAGGATCATAGAGAAACTCCGCGAATTCAACACCTTTTCCCCGGGTCACATCTTCCCGATTCAACAAAAAGGCCGCCGCCCTAAGAATCGTTCCTAGAGCAGCGGCGCTATGTCTCGGGAAAGGGACGCCTTTCAAAATTTCACCGTACCTGATACATCGTCCTTCCGTATCCCTGCCAGACGATCTTATATCCGCCGGCCTCACACAGGCGGATCAGGTCGGAGGAGTCCGGCAGAAGTACAAATTTGGAGCGGATCGTCCTGTCCGTGAGAAGCTTTTCGAGAACGCCTTTCTGGCAGACGTTCAGGGACGTGTAGGTGGGCAGCATGAATTCCCACTGAAGGCCGTCCTCCTCAGGGATCTTGGCGATCGTGTTGTCCCAGGGATCCTCTTCGAGGGGGAGGATCCTCTTAAACTCCGCGGAGAGCTCCTGCTCCGCCTGCGCGCTGAGCGTAGAGGAGTCGATCTGGGGAAGGCAGAAATTGCTCTGCGCCCGCACCAGAAGGAACCCCATAAGAAGGAGTATGAGGATCTGGTCCGTGAAGCGCTCCCAGCCGCCCAGTACAGCCAAAAGAAGGCCATAGGAGAGAGTCACGGCGAGCATCATTCTGTGGAGCTGCACCGGGTCGTAGAGAACGACGTTGGCCTCAAAAAAGATAACGCCGGCGGCCAGCATGAAGAAGATTACCGCGCAGCGGCCGTCCCTTGCTTTCTCCTTCGCAAAGAAGGAGCGGATAAGAAGGATCAGAAGCAGTGCCGACTGGGCAAAATACAGAAGGGAGATCACGCCCGCCCAGCGGCTGTTTCGGAGATAGCCGAGGATCGCCTTCAGCGCTTCTTTGTTGGCGTGCAGGATCTGCCGGATCATCGCAATGGGAGATCCGCTCTTAAGGAGCTGCCCGAGCGTCTCTGTCTGGGTGCTGTCGAAGAAGTAGCGGGCGACATTGTACTTTGTAAAGAAGAAGAAAAGCCCGACGGAAGCGGCAGCGGAAAGCACGCAGAAGAGGAGGGAAATCAGCTTGCCCTTCCCGGAGAGCCGACTCTTTCCCCGGAAAGTGAAGTATACGGGGATGATCAGAAGCGGGAAGTAGTAGGGCCGCATGGTGTTCCAGAAGAACACGGCCGCGATCATCGCGCCGAGGGCCCACCCCTGTTTGCGGGGAGAGGCATCGGGATGCCTGACCATCCAAAGGGCCAGCGCCGTAAAGAGGATCAGGAAGAAATTGTAGCTGCTCTCACTCATTCCGGACCAGATATACCGGCCGGCGATCAGGTGCGTCGACAGAAACAGAAAAGAGAAGAGGCCCTCATAGACCCGCGGGCGGACAAGGGCGACGAACACCGTGCAGGCCAGTACGGCCAGGATCGCGTTACTGTAATAGATGAAGTTGTGCGAACGGATGCCCGTCACAAAGGAGAGGGCAAAGTAAGGCAGGTAGGTGAAAATATTGTATGGCCCGTAGGCGAGGTGCGAAGGCGCATCCTCATTAAAGCCGTACATTCCCCTGGGGAAGAATTCGTGCCGCAGAAGTTCCACAACGCGGTAGTAACCGACTTCGTCATTCCAGGTCGTGTTCCAGGCGTCCAGATTCTGAACGCTTGTGCCGGTAAAAAACTTCAAGAGAAAGGCGCTGACCAGAGGCGTGAGGATGATCAGGATCCAGAATACGACGGCGAGCGGATTCAGACGCCCGCCCGGGCGCTTCTTCGAAGAAAGTGTATGAACAGGAGGCGCAGCCTCCGGGGATGTCATGACAGGAGAAGCTTCTGCGGGAGAAGTTTCAACGGGGGAAGCCTCAACGGGGGAGGTTTCAGCAGGGGAAGCCTCAATAGGGGATACGTCAGCGGTTATAGGATCAGTCATAAAAACCTCCATGCAGTGATGAAGCCGGCGGTCCGGGAATGCCTGTAAGCCGGCTGGGACAGAAATTGTAATCATTATACAACAGCATTGGTCGGTTTTTAGCATGAAATTAGAAACATCGATCAGATTCTTAACAAGATACAGAAAAAAAGGGTATAATAAAGAGTAACTGCAATGTGAAAGGCAGAACAGAAGGACGCCGCAGGGAGGATCCCGGGCGTCGCGAAACAGAGTAGGAGATACGACAGAATGGAAAATGCGGCATTAAAGAGAAGAAACGAGATAGGGCTGGCCATCATCTTTGCGAGTGTAATGATCCTGTTTACCTGCGGATTTTTGACCGGGCTCGTGGGCGCGGACTATCCGATGCACGAAGAGATCGCGATGGATCTTCATCCCAGGCAGCCCATCGAGATGTTCAAGGCACATCCGGAGCCGCTCTGGCACATTATGGTTTATACGCTGGTCAGGTTTCTTGGTTTCAGGGTGGAGATCGCGGGCGCGGCTGTATCGGGAATGCTGGTCGTGATCACGTATCTGATCGCCTATTTCACCATCCGAAAGGCGGTCCCGACACTGGAGAGATACGAGGCCGCGGCACTGGACCTGGTGCTTCACCTGGTCTCGGCAATCTATATTCCCTTCTTTAACATAAAGCCCTATTTGGGGCAGGGAACCCCCAATATCTGGCACAATCCGACGACGATCTGCGTAAGGCCGATCGCGCTTTTGACGATGGTCCTTGTCGCCTCCATGTGCATAGAAGTCAGGGAGTCGGAATTTGAGAAGGGAATTCCCCTGGGAAAGGCGATCGCCACAGCGATCCTCCTGATCCTGTCGTGCCTGGCCAAACCCAGCTTCGTGCAGGTCTTCTATCCGGCTATCTTCACGCTGATGATGATCTGGCTGGTCATGTTTAAGGGAAAAAACCTGAAGGCGGCCTTCCAGCTTCTGGCGGTCTGCCTGCCGTCCCTCCTGGTGATGGTCCTTCAGTTTGTGAGCGCCTTTTACAGCAATAATGACGGGTCCGAGGGAATCCAGATCGCCCCGTTCGCAGTGGCGGGAGCCAGGACGCCTTCGATTCCGATCTCCATGATTCTGGTATGCGCCTTCCCCTTCCTGATGCTTCTCATTACGGCGATCAAGAAAGCGTTTACATGGGGGGATGCGCTGGCGTGGCTCATGTATCTGTGGGGACTGGTCTGGCGACTTTTCCTTGCAGAGAAAGGCGACCGCATGTACGACGGAAACTTCTCCTGGGGCTACATGCTGGCCATCTATCTTGTGTGGTATATGGCCGTTAAGAATTACCTGAAATTCTATTTCAGCGACCAGATGACGGGCAACAAACGGGGCGTGGGATTTATCTTCGCGACGATCCTTCTGGCGGTGCATCTGGTGTCCGGAATCTACTATCTTTTCTACATGGTGGTGCTTGGATATGCAATGTGATCCCGGCTCTTTGTCAAAAGACCGAAGGGACCACTCAATAATCGTGCCGCGAAGGCGGCCAAGATCGGAGGAATCAGAGTATGGCTTTATTTAAAGGAGCAGGTGTCGCAATGGTGACACCTATGAAAGAGAACGGAGAGATCGATTATGAGGTGTTGGGAAAGCTGATCGAGGACCAGATCGCCGGCCACACGGACGCGATCATCATCTGCGGAACGACCGGCGAAGCGCCCACACTTGAGGACGACGAACATCTTGAGGCGATCCGCTTCACCGTGGAGAAGACGGCAGGAAGGATCCCGGTCATCGCGGGGACAGGATCCAACAATACGGCGCACGCGATCATGATGTCCAAAGAGGCGCAGCAGCTGGGCGCGGACGGATGTCTTCTGGTGGCGCCTTACTACAATAAGGCGACGCAGAACGGTCTGGTGAAGCACTTTGCGGCCATCGCGGGGGCAGTCGACATTCCCTGCATTCTCTACAATGTCCCGTCAAGGACCGGCTCCAACATTCTCCCGGAGACAGCCGTGAGGCTTGGCAGAGAAGTGGAGAATATTGTGGGAATCAAGGAAGCTTCCGGAAACATCAGCCAGGTGGGGAAACTTGCATCCCTCTGTGAGGGCGTTCTGGATATCTACTCGGGAAATGACGACCAGATCGTGCCGATCTGTTCGCTCGGAGGCGTCGGCGTAATTTCCGTGCTCTCCAACGTGGCGCCCAGAGAGACTCACGACATGGTGGAGTACTGCCTGACAAACCGCTACGACGAGGCGAGGAAGCTGCAGCACAGGGCCCTGGAACTTGTCAATTCGCTGTTCTGCGAAGTGAACCCGATTCCCGTCAAAGCGGCGCTCTGCATGCAGGGCTATGCGGTGGGAAGCCCGAGGCTTCCGCTGACAGAGATGGAGCCTGAGCATAAGGAGAGACTCCGGAAGGCCATGAAGGAATTCGGATGCCTGTAAAGTAAAAAAAGGTGCCTGGCACCATTAAATTTCTATAAACTGAAGTTTATAAAAATTTAATGGTGCCAGGCACCTTTTACTTACTTGCGTCTCTTTCCGGTGATCGACAGGATCCGGATGAACAGGTTGATGACATCGAGATAGATGTCTGCGGCGCTGTCTATGGCGTTGTCCAGCGTCTTGGGGAACTGCTGGGCTCTGTACCAGTCGAGTCCGATGTAGCCGCAGAAGATCGCGGCGACCGCGTAGTCAATGATCGTCATGGGAAGTCCGAAGAGGAGACCTCCGACAAACTGGATCAGAATGCAGCCAAGAAGCGAGACGAACAGCGTCCTGCCAAGCCCTGCGAAGAACGCGGGATAGAGCATGGACAGGATGATCATGATCACAGTGACCAGGGCTGTCGCGATAAACGCGTAGGCGACGGAATGCCCGGTGAACGCAGTCACATAGAACGTGAGGAGAAGCCCCATGAAAACGGCCATCCCCGTAAATCCGGCGAAGCTCACCGCGGGATTGTCTGACCTGTGGACCAGGATCGAGCAGCCGATCGTGCCGACGAAATACAGGACCAGGACCAAAAGATAGTTGAGGCTCAGGATCTGGTAGACGAAGAAAGTGGACATCACAACGTTGATGAGGATCCCCCACAAAAGCGTGAGCCCGATCGTCAGATTGTAAGTCCGCTCCGTCACCTGCGTCCCCACGCAGCTGTTCATGCGCTCGAGACGATATTCTTTATTCATATTCATATCAGCCATAAGTTAATACCTCCTTTTGACCATTTCTGCCAACATTATATAGCATATCCGGGACAAAGAAAGTAAAAAAAGTGTGAATTAGGACGTCCTATTTCGCCGCTGCGGCAAATCGGCGATATTGTGCGGTATGATATTTCGTTGTAAAATATCCCATTGTCAATAGAAAGTGATAGACCGGTATCCGCCGGTCCAAAGAAAGGGTGAACAGGTGAATAGGATGTTCAAATACGCATGTCTCAACAATATCTCCGAAAAAGGACTTGGAAATTTCACGGCAGAGTACCAAAAGACTGCGGACCCGGCCGAGGCACAGGGGATTCTTGTGCGGAGCGCCTCCCTGCATGATATGGAGTTTTCGAAGGATCTCCTGGCAATCGCGAGAGCGGGTGCCGGTGTCAACAATATCCCGCTGGAGCGCTGCGCAAGGCAGGGAATCGTGGTGTTCAATACGCCGGGCGCCAA
>DLYC01000261.1:17173-20258 GCA_003447895.1 Lachnospiraceae bacterium
GCGAACGGCGTCAAGGAGATGGTCCTGGCCGGCATGCTCCTTGCGTCCCGCGATATTGTAGAAGGTGTCGACTGGGTACGCGCGAACTGGAACAACGAGGACATCGCGAAGACCGCGGAGAAGGAGAAGAAGAAATTTGCCGGAACCGAGCTCTACGGAAAGAGACTGGGCATCATCGGACTTGGCGCGATCGGCGTGCGCGTGGCCAACATGGCCGTCGAACTGGGCATGGAAGTTTACGGCTATGACCCCTATGTGTCGGTAGACGCCGCCTGGCACCTGAACCGCAAGATCACTCACGTTTTTGACCTGAATGAAATCTATGACCGCTGCGACTTCATCACGATCCATGTGCCGGCGCTTCCGTCCACAAAGGGAATGATCAGCAGGGAAGCGGTCAGGAAGATGAAAAAGGGCGTGATCCTCATCAATATGGCCAGAGACTCCCTGGTGGACGAAGAGGCCGTCATTGAGGCGATCGAGTCCGGCAGGATCCGCCGCTATGTCTCCGACTTCCCGAACCGCACGGTGGCAGGCAGAAGGGGCTGCATCACGACGCCGCACCTGGGCGCGTCCACAGAGGAGTCCGAGGACAACTGCGCGGTCATGGCGGTAGAGGAGCTCATGGACTACCTTGAGAACGGAAACATCCGAAACAGCGTCAACTACCCCGCGTGCAGCATGGGCGTCTGCCGCTCGGCGAGCCGCATAGCGATCTTCCATGAGAACAAAGTGAACATGATCAACCGGCTCACAACGCTGATCGGATCGAGTGAGATGAATATCTCCGAGATGGCCAGTAAGTCCAAGGGAGAGGTGGAATATACCATTCTTGACCTGGATGCTCCGGCAACCGGGGAACTTGTGAAGGAGATCTCGGAAATCCCCGGTGTCTTTAGAGTGCGCGTGATCAAGTGAGTCAAAACACAGTTTCTACACAGTTAGCTTATAAAATGACGGACGGAGGATGAATCCATTATGTCGAGTAACAACACAATGAATGAATACCTGCGGTGGAGAGGTGATCTGACATTTAATTGTGACCCGTTTAATGAAGTAGACAATCTGATCCTGGCGCAGCTCTCTTATGTGGATTTTGACGGAATTGTAAGTGAAGAGGGGGAGGACAAGATCTCTCTCTCGGAGGTCAATGACCAATACTGGAAGATGCATACGGAAAAAGAGATCCTCGCAAGGACAAGCTTTGTCAATCATTCACCGTTTCTTCTGAAAGCGGCGGCGGCAACCAAAAGATTTGGGGAGGTGAAGCTCTCCGGCTATGTCAACTATCTGAAAAAAGAAGCGGAGGCGCAGATGTCGGCCATCTGCTTTGAACTTGGTGATGGGACGAGCTATGTGGCTTTTCGGGGAACGGACGAGACGATCATCGGATGGAAAGAGGACTTCAATCTGAGCTATATGTCGCGGACAGAAGGACAGCGCCTGGCGGTTGAATATCTGAACCGCCATTTCAAGAATACAGCGATGAGGCTGAGAGTGGGCGGACACTCCAAAGGCGGAAATTTCGCCGTCTTTGCGGCGGCGTACGCGCTTCCGCAGGTCAGGGCGCAGATCGAAAAGGTGTATTCCAATGACGCCCCGGGCTTTCTGGAAGATATCACCGGGACCGAGGAGTACCGGCGCGTGCTGGAGAAGACGATCAACATCATCCCCTCGGAATCCATTATCGGAAGACTATTCGAATCCGGCATGAAGCCGACCGTTGTGGGAAGCTCCGGAAAGGGAATCTTCCAGCACGATGCCCTGACATGGCAGGTGATGGGAAACCGGTTTGTACACGTAAAGCGAAGCGATGACAGCCTGTTCGTCGAGAAGGTGCTCGACAACTGGATCCGGAATGTGGATGTCGAAGCGAGGCGCACCTTTGTGGACACGGTGTTCCAGGTCCTGTCAGCCGGCGGCGGCGTCACGATGAAGGATGTCAGGAAATCCGGCTTTTCCGAGATGGTGGAAGCTGTGACAAAGCTGCCCAGGGAGCAGCAAAAGGAGACGATCAAAGTGGTCAGAGAGCTCTTAAGAAGCGGTGAGAAAGCGCTCTACCAGCAGATCGGCCTAAACGATGAGCTCCCGGGATTTATCAGAAAGTGGGCCTCGAAGAGAGGGGATGAGATCGAAGCCAAGGCAAACAGGCAGGAGCCGCAGCTTACGGACAAATCCCAAAGCGCCCAAAAGCCCGAAAAGGAAACGGCCAGTGACAGGGAAGAAGTAAAGGAGTCCAAGGACTACAGCTTCGAGGAAGAAGTCCGCCGGCTGTTGAGAGAGAAGACCCCGGAAAAAGCAACGAGCGAGGCGAAAGGGTGATGCGTGAGATCGCGGAGATCCGGAGGAAGGCAGAAGGCCGGCAGCTGGAGGAAATCAGGCCCGTCAGGAGAGAAAACGCAGTGCTGATCCCGCTCGTAGAAGCGGAAGAGGGACTCTCTGTCCTGTTCGAAGTGCGCCAGGCGGCGATCCGCCAGGGCGGCGAGATCTGCTTTCCGGGCGGGAGAGTCGAGAGCGGCGAGACCGCAAGGAGCGCCGCGGTCAGGGAGACCTCCGAGGAGCTCCTGATCCCGCAGGAGAACATCGAATGGATCGCGCCCATGCACGCGATGTCAGGCCCGGGCGGGGCCAGGATCAGTTCCGGCCTCGGTCTTTTGCACGGATATGAGGGGACCTGCTCCGAGGCGGAAGTGGAACGCGTCTTCACGGTGCCCCTTGGCTGGTTCGCGGAGAATCCCCCGCGCGTGTGCACGGGCGCCATGGTGGTCGAAACCGGGGAGGATTTTCCCTACGAGCTCCTGCCGGGCGGCAGAAATTACCCCTGGCACAAGATCCCGCGCACCTTCTACTTCTATGAGTACCGCGGCGAGGTGATTTGGGGAATTACGGCGGAACTTCTGTACCACTGCCTGAAAGCGCTGGGGATCGGCGCTTCCTCCCCGGGGGCCTTCGCGCAAGGTGCTTCGGCACGGAGGGAAGAATGAGCCGCAGACTGGAATACAGGATCGAGGCGGAGAAGGCCGGAATGTGCGTCAGGGAGTTTCTGAAAAAAGAGCTCGTCTTTTCCGAGCACCAGATCAGCCGC
>DLYC01000155.1:0-2952 GCA_003447895.1 Lachnospiraceae bacterium
CTGTGCTGCCATTGGATTCTTCGGCACCACGAGGCGCCGCCGGTGGAGTTTGAGAAGCTGCTGGGGATGTTTGAGGAAGACCGGCGGGCGGGCAATTCGGCGACGGAGAGAGATGAATTGCCGTGTGGCGATTCGGCGACGGAGAGAGATGAGCTGCCGTGCGGCGATTCGGCGACGGAGAGAGATGAGCTGCCGGCAGCGCAGGGGACACTTACTCCGGAATTGTACGATGCGATTCGGGAGCTTCTGAAGCGGAAAGCCATAACGGAAGAGAAGGACCTGAATCCACAGATGCCGGTGATCATAGACTTCATTCAGGCGGAGTGCCTGCGGATGAAGCAGATTTCTGACGCGGCGCCGGATGATCACAGACATGACTTTTCAGAACTGAATGAGGCGTTCAGAAATTGCCTTGGGTGAGCGGTTGGGCTGAGAGTGCCGTTATATGGTTGATCTCTCTGGTGGGTGCGGTGAGAGCGCTGTTATATTGTTGACATCTCCCAGGGGTTGGGCTGAGAGTGCCGGAAAACGTAGGTTGTCCCCCATTGGATTTTCTGAAAATCGAAAGATGTACGGCAAATTGGGCTGTTTTGACTCAATTCGAGAAACTGGTACCCATTGAAAAGAAATAATAACTGTAATAAAGCTAATTAACAAACTTAATATCGATAACACAAGATTTGAATGGGGGACAAGACAGATAAAACGCCTGTAAGAGCCCAATTGGGAGAATAGCGTAATTAATTTTCCTCGCGATCCTATTCGTGCTCGTCGCCGTGCGCCTCCACGGGCGCGCCCGCGCCTGCGCTTTCGCGCTCGCCGTCGTGCGCCTCCCCGTGCGCCTCCGCACGCTCGCCACCAGGCGCCTCCGCGCCCGCGCTTTCGCGCTCGTCGCCGTGTGCCTCCCCGTGCGCGCCCGCGCCCTCGCTTTCGCGCACGCCTTCGCTCCCCGCCGCGCGCGCGTTTTCGCCCCCGCAATTATTCCAATCCATGTGTTCGATCATTTCCTGGGCCAGCATACGCAGAAGCTCCCTGTTCTGTGCCATGCTGCGGATTTCGTTCCGAATCCCGGTCAGCGATTCGTCGCCCGCTGCAGCCGCGGCAAGCTCGCTGTCGTTCACATCCGCGATCATGGAAAGCAGTTTCTGGAGGCGGTCGGGGCGGCCGTCCTCCGATTCGGCGTTGATTCCCTTTTTGAACTGGGCACAACATTTGTCGAGCTGGACATAGATCAGCTTGGATTTGGACGGGTAGGACAGACCGGTGTCGGAAGTCATTGTCGTGAAGCGGTGAATGTATTTGTCGCTTTTTTGGTCAAAATCCCGGAGCGGTTTGGGGCTTCTCGTCATCAGGACGACAAGAAGGGGCCTGTCGGGGGTTCGGGAGGTCTGGCTGTTTTTTGACGGGTCGGATGTGACGGTGTATTGAATGAGTAAAATGCTGCCGTTGGTATTTTTTGGCTGACGCCATATTTTGGCGGAAGAGGCGGAGCGGATGTCGATCGTGTTGTCGCGGGTGATGCCGCGCAGAAGGAAGCCAAGCCTGTCCGGGTGCTGCCCGGCGTCAAAAATCCGCTGAGCAATCACGTTCGAGTAAAGCGGCGGGAGATCGGTTCCGTCGATCATTCTCTTTAAAGCTGCCCGGCACTGAGGGGGAAGATTGGTCATACTGTTGATTTGTTCCATGGAAGATCCTTTCCGATAAGTCTCCTTATCTAAGATGTGCAGAAGTTGATGTGCAGAAATGAAACAGATGTGTTTGAAGAATGCAGATCTGTCACTTGTGTCGATGCTAGCACAACTGCCCGGAAAAGTTAATGGCCGCAGGGAGCGAAAATCCGAAAGTCGGCATTCTTGTGAATTTCGCACATGAGCCGGGGGCCTGAGTCAGGGGGACAGTCCCTTTGACTCATGTGCAAAATTGAGTCAAAGGGACTGTCCCCCTGACTCATTTGACTGGCAGTTCATAGACAAACCGGAGTTTCTTATAGGAAGATATAGCTAGCCTTGCAAGGTCCGGCCGAGGAGGCCGAAGTGGTCGGAAGGAGAGTTTTACTCAGGTGCCGGATTCGGGAAAAAACCATGAATCACGAATAGGATAGGAGGTGCGAGATGCCACGTATGAAGATCAGGAATTCTGCTTTGGCAGAGGCGGCGCAGCAGCATGTGAAGCTGATGGAAGAGAAGTATGCTGAGAAAATGAAATTTTCGGCGGAAAACAGTGTGGTCTACGGGGGACCGGACAGAGCTCCTGTCCGATTCCAAAGAAGGAAGTGCGAGCAGGTTTTCAGAAATCTGGATTCGCTGTCGGCAGCAATCCGCTTTGAGGGAAAAGGAAAGGTTGCGGTGCTCAATTTTGCGGATTATGTAAGGCCGGGCGGGCTCTATTTGAGCGGGGGAAACGCACAGGAGGAGAACTTGTGCATGGAATCGGATCTTTTTGGAATTCTGCAGTCCGATGAACTCAGCGGATACTATGGGTACAACAAGAAAAACCGAAACCGGGAACTCTACACGGACAGAGGGATCTACACGCCGGGGGTAGTTTTTGTCCGCGACGGAAAGGAATATGAGTTTGATGTGATCACTTGCGCGGCGCCCAACAAGGCCTCGGCCGGCAGATACAATCATGTCAAAACAGAGGAGAACCACCAGGTTATGAAGGAGCGGATCCGCTTCATGAGGGACGTGGCGGAGGATCAGGGAGTTGACGTCCTGATCGCGGGTGCCTGGGGATGCGGGGCATTCGGGCAGCCTCCGACGATGGTGGCGAAGTGGATGAAAATCGCTTTTTTGGATTCGGGAGTGGGGAAAGTTGTGTATGCGGTGCCCTCGCATGGCGGTGAGAACGCAAATGTCAGGGCCTTCAGAAATGAGTTTGGATGAGTCAGGGGGACTGTCCCCCTGACTCAATTGCGCTTTCCCGGTCGAGGCGGTCGAGCTCCTGCTTTAC
>DLYC01000155.1:3048-8573 GCA_003447895.1 Lachnospiraceae bacterium
GAGACGTTCGCGGAGGCACCATCAAGTCCGCTGCCGCTGCCCGAACCGAAATCGACCGGCTCCGCATAATAGAGTATCCTGTCCGCGCCGACCGCAAGGTTGCCGATCAGGTGCGGCGCCGAGAAAGGCATTCCGCTCAGGATCTCCCACAAGCCGTCCTGCTGCGTGATGTACGGAAAATGCATGTGGCCCGTCATCGCCAGCCTCACGCCGGAGTCGCGCAGGAGCGCCGGGAGTTCCGGGTTTTGGATCAGGTGGGAGCTGCTGTCCTCCTCGCCAAAACCGTACAGGACATTATGATGTGAGAGGAAGATGAGCGTCCAATCGTGGTATTTTTTGACCATTCCGCGGAGCCAAAATAGCCCGGAGGCTGTCTTTGTCTGACCAAAGGGGGTCGCTTCGCAGGGCGAGCTCCTCCTCGCTGAGAGCTTGCGCGGAGGGGGCGTCGGTATCGGTGGCGGTGTCGGAGTTGTCGGGATTGCCGAAGTTGCTGGCACCGCCGGAATCGCAGGATTGCCGGAATCGGTGGCGGCGCTGTGGGGGACGAAGGAGGTGCTGCAGCCCGTACAGCCCATAAGCAGGCTGAGCAGGATAAGAATCAGGAACATTTGAGATTTCATTTTCGTTCGTATATCTTTCTTGTGCTTTTCGAACTGTTAATCCTATATTACGCACAACTGACCCCGGAGGTCAAATTCGCATGGTATAATAGGAGGGAAGCCTGAAAGGACAAGTCAGGATATGTGCGTATGGCTGTGAAGGATAAGGAGGCAGGCCCAATGTTCGAAAAGTTGAAGAAACTGTTTGCAAAGAAAATCCGGCGCCCGCGGAGATTCAATCAGGGGACGATCACAAGAACGTGCAGGATCTGCGGGAAGACCTTCACGCTTCCGGATAATGTCCAGCACTGGCCTGATCTCTGCCAGGAATGCAGGGCAAAGCACCGGCCGGCAGAGACCCTCACCCGAAAATGCAAAAAATGCGGGAAGCCCTTCACCTTTTCGTCAAATGCCCGCCATTGGCCTAAGTACTGCCCGAAGTGCCTTGAGTCAAGGGGACAGTCCCTCTGACTCAGGCCTCTCACTTATGTGCGAAATTCACAAGAATGGCGGATTTCGTATTTTCGGTCCTGAATCGTATTTCCACTTCTGATTCCAAGTGCTACCCTTTCCACAAGTAATGAGTCAAGGGGACTGTCCCCCTGACTCAAGTCCCTGAGTCAAAGGGACAGTCCCCTTGACTCACCTTGGAAGGAAGGTGGTGTGAGCTATGCCCCGCAAAGCAAGAAGGATCAGTAAAAGCGGATATTACCATGTCATTATCCGCGGAGTTGACCGTCTGGATATTTTTCTGGATAATAATGATCGACTCCGATTTTTGTGGACGCTTGACAAGTGCAGGCGGGAGACAGAAGTGGATATTATTGTTTTTTGCCTGATGGACAATCATGTCCACATACTCGCGAGGGCAGACAAATCTCCCGGAAAGATGGTTAAGAAAATACTGTGCAGTTATGTGCCGTATTTCAATAAGAAATATGAGCGCGTCGGGCATCTGTTCGGATCAAGGTACTACGGTGACCCGTTGGAGTCGGAGCGCGCGGTGCTGGCGGTGGCAAAGTACATTCTCAGAAACCCTGTAAAAGCCGGTATCTCTAAGGTGCAGGACTATGCCTGGAGCAGTTGGCAGGAATTGGCCGAGCCGCCAGGCGAGCGGGAACTGCCGGATTTGCCAGGCGGGCAGGAATTGGCCGAGCCGCCAGGCGGGCAGGAACTGCCATCGGCGTCCCTAAGCAGACTAAGCAGACCACAGATGTGCGATACAAAAGCACTTACCGCATTTGCGGGCGGGAAGGAGGCGCTTGTCGCTTTTGTCCTTGCGGATGATCCGACGGAGTCACGGCGGGATCACTCTTTCTATAGAAAGGGAGACGATGATTTTCGCCCCTGTCGCAGATGGTCGGATAAAGAAGCGCTTGAACGGATCCGGGATGTTTGCGGGGATGTCAGTCCGTTTAGTATTTCGGCACTTCCGAAAGAGGAGCGGGACCTTCTGCTGTGTCGCCTCAAAAAGAGGGGCCTCACGGTCCGGCAGATTTCCCGTCTTACAGGCATCGACCGAAACAGCGTCCAGCGTGCAGAGTCAGAGGGACAGTCCCCTTGACTCAAACAGACTAAGGCTGAGTCAGAGGGACTGTCCCCTTGACTCATGGTGGGTGAAATGGATCTTCATGAGCTGATGAAAATATCATACTACAAGACCGTTGCTCCGATCGACGAAGCCCACAACGTGTATTTGGTGCGGCACACAGAGACTGGCCGGTTTTATGTGAAGAAGACGCTCCGCTTTTATTCCGCCGAGATCTACCGCGACCTGAAGGAACACCCGATCGCCGGCATTCCCGCGATCATAGAGTGCGCGGAAGACGACGGGCAGCTGATCGTCATTGAGGAATATGTCTCGGGACGCAGCCTTTTTGCCAAAATAGAGGCCAGTGGACAAGGTGCCGACAACGCCGATGGGGGCGATATTTTGACAGTGGAGAAGATCGGGTATTACATGGTCCGCCTGTGTGAAATTTTGGAGAGGCTGCATGCGCACGAGCCGCCCATTGTGCACAGGGATCTCAAGCCGTCGAATATTATCCTGACGCCGAATGATGAGGTCGTTCTGATCGACTTTAACGCGAGTAAGTACTATTCGGGGGAGGCCGGGCGGGGGGCCGATACGGAGCTGATCGGAACGAAGGGGTATGCAGCGCCGGAGCAGTATGGCTTTCGGGAGTCGTCGCCCCGGACGGACATTTATGCTGTGGGCAGGATTTTGCAGGAATGCGTTAAGGCGCTTCCTTATGAGGACCACACCTTCGACCGGGTGATCGAAAAATGCGTGCAGATGGAGCCTTCGAGCCGCTATGCGTCAGCCGGGGCGCTGCGGGCGGCCATCATGCGGTGTCTGGGGCAGAATGACAGGCCGGATATCACCGGACCCACCGTGAATCCGTACCTTCCGCCGGGCTTCAGGACTTTAAATCCATGGAAAATGGTGATCGCGGCGTTTGTGTATTTTGCGGTCTTCGATTTGTGCCTGACCTTGAAGATTCAGGGCATGGACGAGTCAGTCCTGCCGGCCGTGAGGGCGGGGACGCTGGTGATCGCACTTGTCAATATACTGATCGGAACCAATTATCTGGGGTGCCAGAGGCTGTTCCCGTTTCTGAGGCGGCGAAAAGGGGAACCTAAACGCACGCCCTGGCTTCAAACCGCGGGCGTCATTCTGGCGATGGTGATCGCGACGCTTTTGCTGTTCGCCGGGATGGTCTTTTGCCTTCAGGCAGTTTACGGTTCGGAATTGACGGGGTTTGAGTCAGAGGGACAGTCCCCTTGACTCAGTCTTGAGTCAAGGGGACTGTCCCTCTGACTCAGAAATGGAGGAATGGAAGAGCAATGCCTGTTGGAATTTTGGTAAACGGAACTGCAATCATTATAGGGGGCCTGATCGGGACCGCGGTCGGCCCCAAAATCAGCGAAAGTCTGAAGGTGAATCTGAACTCGATCTTTGGCGTGTGCGCTTTGACAATGGGGATCTCCTCCATTGGACAGATGGTGAACATGCCGGCGGTGATCCTTGCCGTGATCCTGGGAACTGTGATCGGATTCGCCGTCCACCTTGGTCAAAAAATTCAGACAGGCGGTCTTTTGATGCAGAAATGGATTTCTGCTTTACTTCCCGGAGATCAGGACAGGACGCCCGAGTATAAGAGCCTTCTTGTAACGGCAATCGTGCTTTTCTGCGCGAGCGGCACGGGAATTTACGGCAGCATAGTTTCAGGGATGACCGGCGACCACAGCATTCTTTTGGCAAAGTCGATCCTGGATCTGCCGACTGCGCTGATCTTCGCGTGTACGCTGGGAGCGGTGACGTCGTTTATCGCGATTCCGCAGATGATCATTTTCCTGATGCTGTTTGCGCTCGCAAAGGTGATCTTTCCTTTCTGCACGCCGGAAATGATCGGCGATTTCAAAGCCTGCGGCGGGGTGCTTCTTCTTGCCACCGGGTTTCGAATGATGAAGGTCAAAGAATTTCCGATTGCGGACATGATTCCGGCGATGGTGCTGATCATGCCGCTGAGCAGATTATGGATGTCGATAATGTGAGTCATGTGAGTCAGGGGGACTGTCCCACTGACTCAATGAAACAACCGGGGAAAGGACATCAGTATGGCAGAAGAAAAGAAAGTTGAGTATTTGGAACTGATCTATGATCTGATTTTTGTGTATATTATCGGACGCAACAATTCGCTGCTGCAGAATATCCGGTATGGGTTTATTACGGGGCAGGCTTTTCTGATCTATGTGTTCTGCAGTCTGGCAATCATACAAATTTGGAATTTTTCGACTTTCTACATGAATATGTATGGGCGAAACAGCGTGCGCGATCATGTTTTTCTGTTCATCAATATGTATCTTCTGTATTATGTCGGGGCGGGGATCAGGCTTCAGTGGAGAAAATATCAGCTGCAGTTCCACCTGGCGTGGGGGCTGATTCTGATCAACATTGGGATTCAGTACCTGATTGAATTGCGCCATCACCGCGGCGAGGCGGAGGCTGTGCGGACGATCAGAGGAATGGCGACGGCGCTCTTCGGAGAAGCTGCGATCGTCCTTGCGGCGATCCCGGCGGCCGGGGTCAATGCGGATCTGGCAAGAGTAATTGCGGGGGCCGCCGTACTGTACGGGATTCTCGCGACCTGGTTTCTGGCCGGTCATTCGAGGACTTCCCAAGTGGATTTCAATCATTTGTCGGAGCGCGCGATGCTCTACGTCGTGTTCACGTTCGGGGAGATGATCATTGCGGTCGCTTCCTATTTTGACGAGGGATTTGACCGATCGGTTCTGTATTTTTCCCTGATGTGTTTTTTGATCGTGGCAGGGCTCTTCATGAGCTACGAAATCCTGTACAACAAAATATTGAATCGGGACAGGGAGACGTCCGGAATGAACTATATGATGATCCATATTTTCCTGATCTTCAGTATGAACAATATCACGACTTCGCTGGAATTTATGCGAAACGTGAATGTGAGTCTGTGGCCCAAGACGCTCTTTCTGATCGGGGCGTTTCTGCTATATTTTGTCTGCCTGTTTGCGCTTCTGAATTATGCCAAAGAAGGAATGGAGGAGTGCAGGCGGTTTCTGCTGCCGATCCTGGGGCTCTCGGCGGCCTTTGCCGTGCTGATGATCCTGTTCCGGGAGAAGATGTACGTCAATATCCTGGTGTCGGTCCTCTATGTGTACGCAATCTTCCTGGCGATCTATCGGTTCGGCAGGAAGGTGAGTCAGGCTGAGTCAGGGGGACAGTCCCTCTGACTCACGGCAGCGTATTGCCGGTCGCCTTATACAACGCATACCACTCGGCGCGCGTAAGCCCCACGTCGACTGCCCGGGCTCCATCGCGGATCCGGCCGGTGAAGGAGCAGGCTGTCCAAATGATCCGCATGAAGCCTTGCCACGGCAATCCGCATG
>DLYC01000155.1:8706-12946 GCA_003447895.1 Lachnospiraceae bacterium
AGAGCCGTTTCTGTCCAAATACTGCATACTCCCTCCTCCCGGAATCTGTCAATAAATCTACAAAATATTGAACAAATATTGTGCTTCTACCATTAATTCTACACGATAAAGGGGGATTCGTAAGCCGTTTGGAGGGTGGAGGTGGAGGATGCGCAATTCGAGGGGGAGGAAGACTTGCCGGCGCTGTGAATGGAATCGCTCTTTCGGCATGCCTGCGGGAGGATTAGGTATAGGAGAAGAGTTCTTTGGAATAGTTCCACTGGGCTGACAGTAGATTGGGTATTGTAAAGCTTTATGATAAAAGAGTTCCAACAATTATTAAAAATGTGGAGATTTATTGGGAACTGTCATAAACTAAGATATCGACCATACCTAATTCGCGTAAAAAACAAAAATGGGCATGGGAACAATTCTGAAATAAGAAGCTTCTGTGCCTATTTTTTGTCAAATATACAGAAATCGTTGGAACAACTTGTAAAAAGGAAATCAGTATACCTAACGCCTGGAAATCTGACCGTAAGTTACGGCACCCAAACCGTGCCCCCCACCGTGGAGGCCAGGAAACGGCACCAAACCATACCACCCACGGCAGAAGTCAGGAAAACTGAGAGGTTGGGGAAAGCAAAAATATCGAGGAAACTGAAATGAGGATCATCATCTCTCCGGCCAAGCAGATGCGGGTGGATACGGACCTGTGGACCTGCAATGAGCTTCCGGTACTTATGGACAGGACGGAAGTCCTGATGAAATGGGTCCGGAGTCTGACTTATGAAGAACAGAAGAAGCTTTGGGGCTGTAACGACAAGATTGCCCGGCAGAATGCCGAGCGGTTTGAGCATATGGATCTTCGGAAGAATCTGACGCCGGCTTTGTTGGCTTTTGACGGCATTCAGTATACGTACATGGCGCCGGCTGTTTTTGAGGACGGTCAGTTTGACTATGTGCAGGAGCACCTGCGGATTATGTCGGGGTTTTACGGTGTGGTCAAGCCGATGGACGGCGTTGTGCCATATCGGCTTGAAATGCAGGCCAAAGCGGCTGTCGGAGGACATAAGAACCTGTATGATTTCTGGGGCGACAGTCTGTATCGGGAAGTGACGCGTGGCAGCAGCCAGTTTCGGGAGGAGATGCGTGGTGACAGCCAGAACCGGGAAGTGACGCGTGGCGCCAGGATCATCATCAATCTTGCCTCGAAGGAGTATTCCAAATGTATTGAAAAGTATCTGGAGCCGGATGTCCGATACATCACATGCGTCTTTGGCGAACCGGTGGGTGACAAGGTTGTTCAGAAGGGTGTTTACGCCAAAATGGCCCGGGGAGAAATGGTGCGCTACCTGGCAGGAATCCACGCGGAAACGCCCGATGAGATAAAGGGCTTCAACTGGAGCGGCTATCATTACGACGAGACCCGCTCCTCTGACAGTGAGTATGTCTTCATCCGCACCTTTGAGTCAGGGGGACAGTCCCCTTGACTCACTGCCCGGCGGTTTGACTGAGTCAGAGGGACTGTCCCCCTGACTCAAAAGGAGAAGAAGATGCAGAAAGAAAATCTTGCGAAAATCATAGGCCTGCGTCACGAGCTACACATGTATCCGGAGCTTTCGATGAAGGAGAAGGAGACGAGCCGCCGGATCAGGGATTTTTTGGCGCAAAATACAAAGCTGCTGGTTTTTGACAGAGGGAGCTGGTTTTATGCGGTGAAGGAGGGGCGGGGCTCCGGGCGGAAGATTGCCTTCCGGGCGGACATGGATGCGCTGCCCATTGCGGAGGGCGACGCGCTGAGCTACCACTCGAGAAATGCGGGGGTCTCCCACAAGTGCGGGCATGACGGCCACTGCGCCGCGTTGTGCGGGCTCGCGCTGGAGCTTGACGGGGCAGAGACGGATGCGGACATTTACTTCATTTTTCAGCCGGGCGAGGAGACCGGGAGCGGGGCGCGGCTCTGCAAGGAGCTGATCCGGCAGGAAGAGATTTCGCAGATCTACGCCTTCCACAACCTTGGCGGCTATCCGGAAGGGAGCATTGTCTATCGGCCCGGGCTGACACAGCCGGCGTCGGAAGGCCTCCGGATTATCCTGGAAGGCAGGACGTCTCACGCGAGCGCCCCGGAAGAGGGCAGAAATCCGTCCGGCGCAGTCGCACGGATCATCCTGAAAGCCATGGAATATGCCAAAAACCAGTCGGACGGCATGCTCCTGTGCACGGTCACCGGGATTCGGATGGGGACGGGGGACTTCGGGATCTCGCCCGGGACCGCGGAGCTGAGCATGACGCTGCGGGCAGAAAAAGAAGCAAACATGAACCTCCTGGAGGAGAAGATTGTCGCCTTTGCCCGGGAAGAGTGCGAAAGCCAGGGCATCCGGATGAGTTTCTCCATCCATGATTACTTTCCGGAGACGCGAAACGATTCCCGATGTCTGCAAACTGCCATCGGCGCGGCTTCCGGCCTCGGGATGCGGCTCATTCCTATGCAGAATCTGTGGAGGGCGTCCGAGGACTTTGGGTGGTATCTGAAGGAGTGTCCGGGGGCGATTCTATACATCGGCAATGGGGAAGAGTATCCTCCGCTTCACACGGCGGAGTATGATTTTAACGACAATATCCTGGAGAATGCTGTGGAGTTGTTTGCGGCTATTACTGAGTCAAGGGGACAGTCCCTCTGACTCAGTGACCCGGCGGTTTGCGTGAGTCAGAGGGACTGTCCCCCTGACTCAAGAGGAGGTGCGGAAATGGAACACCAAATCACAGATATTCACTGCCCGCAGTGCGGCGCGCCTGCCGATTTTGACATTGTGAGGCAGATGTATGTGTGCGGCCACTGCGGCGGCACGGTCGGAATCCGCGAGGCACAGAAAGAAAAACAGGGATTTCGGAAACTGCAGAGAGAGAAGCTGAGAAATTCCGTCAAGAAGTATCGGCTTTTCAGTACGTCCTGCAGTGGCTGCGGCGCAGAAGTGGTGTTTGAGGAGAATGAGGCGCTCTCGGGATGCCCGTTCTGCGGGCGAAGCCTGGTGCGGACCGAATACCTGAACTCGAACAACATGCCGGAGAACGTCATTCCTTTCGGGCTCACGCAGCAGGAGGCTCGGGAAAGACTGGAGGACTGGTGCAGGAAGAACCGCGGAAAGCGGGAAGCCGGGCAGCTTCTTCCGCTGATTCCGGAACTCAAGGGATTTTATCTCCCGTATGAGATGGTCCGCGGGCCGGTCCATATGAAAGCTTCCAGGATGGATGGGAACAGAGTCTATCGGTGCGAGGGTTTCATGGAGCAATCTTTTGTCAACTGCTCCGGGCAGCTGGACAACCTTCTTCTCGACGGGATGGAACCTTTTGACCTGAAGGGGCTGACGGAGTTTGACTTCGGCTATGTGGCGGGGCACCATGTGAAGAGTCCGGACATAGGCGGAAAGGACCTCGAGCAGCGGATCTGCCGGGAAGTGGAAGAGTGCTACACGCCCGCGGTCAGAAAAACGCTGGAGACAAAAGCGGTCCGCATCGAAGCTTCCGCAGAATCCGCGATCGTGATGCCGGTCCTTCTCCCGGTCTACTACATCTGCAAGGGAGACCTGATGGCAGCGGTCAACGGCCAGACGGGAAAAGTCAGCGTGCGCGCGCTCAGGGAGTCCCACTACTTCTTCCTCCCCTGGTGGCTCAAAGCAATCCTGGCCACGCTCGTGATAAGCGGCGCTGCGTTCAGCGCAATGCTTTTGTTTGGGATGAACTTCGCCGGAAGCCTTCTGATCACCGGGGTTCTCGCTTTCTTTTTCTTTGTGGTTCTGCTATGCCTCTACAGCGACACGACCCAGAACAGCTTCTCCGTCGAGGCGGGCAGAGCAATCTACACTTCCGGACCGGAGACCTTCCGCCGGGAGAGAGGGAAACTCGTCCTCAGCGATCAAATCCTGGAGAGAAAGACTGCGCCGCCCGTCTTTTTCTACCCCATTGACGGCGAAGACCGCCCTGTACTGTTGAAATTCACGACGCCCTCCAGAGTGATCAGGATGATCCTGCTCAGCTTTGTGGCATTGTTCCTCCCGGTCATTGTCGCGCTGCTTCTGACCGGCTTCGACTTTCAGAAGATCAACCTCAGCGGCTCCGCGGTCTGGTTTTGCATAGCTGTGCCGGTCGTCCCCATCTACCTTCTGAAATTCGGTATTGTGGAGCTTCACGACAGGCCGTGGGTCTATATTTTGTCAAAAGACAGCAAGATAAAGCGTTACCGTCCCAAGCCCGACCCGGC